>CAZMNL010000053.1:0-12226 GCA_964567525.1 uncultured Anaerolineaceae bacterium | reverse complement strand
AGCATCCGGTACGCGCGTGATGGCACGCCGCATTTGCCCGTGTTCGCCAGCGGCGGTTTGCGTGATGGCATTGATATCGCCAAGTGTATCGCCCTGGGCGCGACGCTCGGCGGGCTGGCGGGGCCGTTTTTGAAGGCTGCCGACCAATCGCTTGAAGCGGTTAACCAGTTGATCTGGGAGTTTTCTACGCAGGTCCGTATCGCCATGTTCGCCAGCGGAGCCGCCGATATCGATGCGCTGCGGCAGGTCGAACTGGTTCGCGTGGTTTGAGCGTCCGGCTAGGGCGCGGGTGGGTTCAGCCGCATACCGGCGCTGCGCAAAGCATCCCCGGCGGCACGGGTCGCCAGCCGTCCTTCGTTGATTGTGTCCGGAGGGATGATCTCGCGCGGAGTGCTGCATTCGGCGTGCCACAGGCTCGCCGCGCGATCCAGGTCGATAGCGGCGCTGCGCAGATATTCCCCAATCTCGACCAGCGCCGCGTCACCGGAGATCGTAATACTTTCCGGTGCGGGGACCTCGACCAATGCGCCGCACTGGACCTGCTGCCCGCCTGCCAGACCTTCCCAGATCGCGGCGATGGCTTCATGCGCGGCTGAAAGCGCCTCATACTGGCGTTGCAGGTGCGGATAGTTGGGGGTGGTGGTGATCACCGGCACAGGGGTATCTGGTGGCGTGCTGGTGGGGGCGGCTGGCGAGTCGTCGCTTTCGGAACCACCACAGGCCATCAGGATCAGGCTAAGCAGCAAGCCGGTAATCATCATGAACAGCCGGGAATGTCGTTGCATGGTGTATGCCTCCTAGATGAACTCCACAAAAACCCGGTTGGCGATCAGGCGTGCGCGCAACGTTAACCGCAGGCGCTGATCGGGGGTGTGTTCCAACAACCCGCGCGCGACGAGGTTGGCAATTTGCGCGCCGTAGATGCTGTCCAGGCTGCGCCCAAAACGCGCTTCGAACGCGGCGTAGCTGATACCCTCTTGCAGCAGCCGCAGCTCCATGATCATCGTTTCAGCGATTATGTCGGTTTGTGTCAGTCGCGTGATTTCGTCAGCGGCGGGCGAGATCGGGAAGACAAGATCGCCCGGCGGGGTCGCTAATCGGCTGATGTAATCTGCGGGCAGGGGGATGTTAACATAGCGTGTGTGGGCGGCGTAGCCGTGTGCGCCCGCACCGAATCCCAGGTAGGGCAGGTTGCGCCAGACGTGGATGTTATGGCGGCTTTGGTGGTCGGGCCTGGCCCAGTTGCTGATCTCGTACTGCGTGTAACTGTGCTGGCGTAGATAAGCTGTGGCGAACTCGTACATGTCCGCTGCCCGGTCGGGATCGGGGCTGGCTAATGTTCCGCTTGCAATTCGGTGCGCTAAAGGGGTGGCATCCTCTATGCTCAGACTGTACAATGAGATATGGCCCGGTGCGAGCGCACAACACGCTGCCAGGCTCGCGCGCCATTGGTTCAGCGTTTGATTGGGAATGCCGTAAATCAGGTCCAGACTCAACGAGTCGAATCCGGCCTGCCGCGCCAGCGTTACCGCGTTGCGCACGTCGTCGAGGCTGTGCGTGCGCGCGAATAACGTCAGTTCGTGAGCGTGCGCGGACTGCATCCCCAGGCTGAGCCGGTTCACACCGGCGGCGCGCAGTGCGTCGAGATACGCGCGGTCTACCGTGCCGGGGTTGGCTTCCAGCGTGATTTCGATGCCGGAATCCAGGTCAAAAGCAGTGCGGCATGTGGTGATGATTGCGTGGATGGCTGCCACCGGCATCAGGCTGGGTGTGCCGCCGCCGAAATAGATCGACCGGACTCGCTGGCGGACGGTTGACGCTGCTACCATCTGAATCTCGCGGATGATGGCATCTGTGTACGTTGCGAAACGATTCGTTTGACCCGTGTACGTATTGAATGCACAATAAGAACAGCGCGTTCGACAAAAAGGAATATGTACATAGATTGCCAGTGCATGATCGGGCAGTTGCTCGTCAATAGTAAGTCCGTTGGTGTTTTTAGTAAGATTTGCTAACATGATCAGGCCCGTTGAGCAGCGATTGCGAGAACGTTGTGGGGCCACTATAATAACCGGAAATTCACCCAGTATCCATGTTCGGGAGTTGCGCTTAATGGTTGATACACAAAAATTTCCCTCAAAGACGCCGGAGCCTTCAGGTGGGGGGGCATTGCAGCCTAATGCCGTGTTGCAAAATCGTTACCGGATTACTGGCGTGATCGGTGTGGGCGGTATGGGGTCTGTTTATCAGGCGCGCGATTTGCATTTCCCGAATGTGACCCGTTACGTTGCGGTCAAGGAAATGTTTAATCTCTCCACGGATCAGGGAATGCGCGAGATGGCGCTCAAGACGTTCGAGCGTGAGTCGGATATGCTGGCTTCTCTGAGCCATCCCGCCGTGCCGGAAATCTATGATTATTTCCCCAGTAAAGAACGCGCCTACCTGGTGATGGAATATATCAATGGGCGTGACCTGGAAGCGCTGATCAGCTCGATAGTGGATTTTTTTCCGGTCGAGACGGTGTTGAAGTGGGCCATTGCGCTCTGTGACGTGTTGGGATACCTGCACCAGCAGGAACCCGAACCGGTGATTTTCCGCGATGTCAAGCCGTCCAACATCATGATTGACCAGCACGGCCAACTGCGTCTGGTGGACTTCGGGATTGCCAAAGTGTTCCATCCGGATCAAAAACACACGATGATCGGGACGGAAGGCTACATGACGCCGGAACAGTATCGCGGCGAGGCCAGCCCCGCCAGTGATGTGTATGGGGCTGGGGCAACGGTGCATCACCTGCTCACGCGCCGTGACCCGCGCCTGGAACCGCCGTTCACCTTCTCCGAACGCCCGATCCGCGAATCGAATCCGCAGGTTTCGCCGGAATTTGAGGCGATCATCATGACGGCGTTGGAGTTTGATGTCAATAACCGGTATACGAATGCATTCTTGATGAAAGCGGAACTCGAAAAACTCGGCAGGCCGGTGTTTGGCGGTATGCCGCGCGCGGACCAGTCATCATCTGCGGCGGAGGCTGTGCCCGATGAAATGGGCTGGGGTTCCCATATGGGCGCAGTGAAACCGCTGTGGCGCTATGCGTGTGAAGGCGAAATTCGCACGACCCCTGCGATTCACAAGAAAACACTTTTCGTTGGGGCAATGGATAACAACTTGTATGCCTTGAACATTGAAGATGGCAGTTTTCGCTGGAAGACGTTTACGGATGCCAAGATCGTTTCCTCGCCTGCGGTTGCTGAGCACGAGGGCCTGGTCGTATTCGGTTCATTGGATACGTACCTGTATGCGTTGAATTTGCGTGATGGGGAAAAAGAATGGCGCGTGCAGACGGGCGGCCCTATCCAATCTTCTCCTACCATCGCACATGGGCACGTGTTTTTTGGCAGTGATGACGGGCGCTTGTACGCCGTCAGGTTGTCTACTGGCAAGATTCAGTGGACCTGGGAAGGTGGGTCTGCTATCCGGTCGCGTCCGTTGGTGGTCGATGATTTGATCGTGGTGGGGTTAAGTTCCGGCGATGTGGTTGGTACGGATCTGTCGGGTAAGAAAGTCATATGGCGTTTTAAGGCTAAACGGGCCGTTGTATCGTCCCCGCAGGCTTATGAGGGTATTGTGTTTTTTGGCTCCACCGACTGGCAGGTTTATGCGGTCGAGATGGGGCATGGTTTTAAGGTCTGGGATTTCCGCACCGGGAAGCCGATCTATTCCTCTGTGGCGATTGGCGATGGCAAGGTGTTCATTGGGTCAGTAGACGGGCACCTGTACGCGATTGACATCTCCAGCGGTAGAGAACGTTGGAAGTTTCCAATTGGACACCAGATCAATTCCTCGCCCGTTTATGACGATGGTGCGGTCTATTTTGGCGGCATTGATGGCAAAGTGTATTGTCTGGAAGCTAAAAGCGGCCAATTGATGTGGAGCTTCGAAACGGGTGGCCCTATTCCTGCTTCGCCGATTGTTCATGACGGCGTTGTTTATATCGGTTCTTTGGATCATTATGTATATGCGCTGAAGGCGTAACCAGCCGGGGAAGATATCATGGATTTCATTCGCCGTTTATTCGGCCTTTCGACAGATTCCCAGATCACAACAGCACAAAAAGCTGATGTGCTTGTAACTCAGCAAGCAGAAACGGCGTCCGGCCCTCAAGAAGCGGTGATTCAGATGCCGGATGCCGCCAGTGACGAACCGGTTGAGGCGGCCTCTCAGGATGCGGTAGAGACTGTGCCGGTCGTGACAGATCAGCTTGCGCCAGTTGTTAGCCTGGAAGACGCAGCGCAAGCCGGGACGCGCCCGTTGCCACCGCTGGAAACGATTGTACCAGAGCCGGGCGTGCGTTTGTTGTTCGGCCAACTCAGCGATGTGGGGATGGTACGTGGTAATAATCAGGACGCGGTGTTAAGTTTCCTGTCTTCGGGAACCAGCGACGACGACCTGCCCGATTTTGGCTTGTTCG
Organism: uncultured Anaerolineaceae bacterium; assembly: GCA_964567525.1. Classification (GTDB taxonomy): domain Bacteria; phylum Chloroflexota; class Anaerolineae; order Aggregatilineales; family Aggregatilineaceae; genus CAYRNY01. Next base: position 7,755 of record CAZMNL010000053.1, on the reverse strand, counting down.
TGGTGGCTGATGGTATGGGGGGGCACCAGGAAGGTGAACGCGCGTCATCGGTCACAACACGGATGGTTGCGCGCCATGTATTGAATGAAATCCTCAAGCCGATGCTGGAACGGCGCATGAACGATCCCGACCGCCCTGGAATTGCTGATATACTGCGCGAAGCGGTCAAACAGGCGAATGAAGCTGTAACCAGCGAAATCCCGGACGGTGGCACGACGGCGACCGCCGCCGTTATTCTGGGCGACCTGGTGCATATTGCCCATGTTGGCGACAGCCGCGCCTATATGATTACCGATGACGGCATGGAACAGATTACGCGCGATCACTCGCTGGTGCAGCGACTCATCGAACTGGACCAGCTTACGCCGGAAGAGGCAGCGGAACATCCGCAGCGGAATGTGCTTTATAAAGCGATTGGACAGAGTGAAACGCTGGAAGCCGATACTATCACGCGGCGGTTGCAGCCTCATGCACGCTTGTTGCTGTGTAGCGATGGACTCTGGAATATGGTCCTGGAAGATACCATTCAGGAAGTGGTCAGACAGGCAATTTCACCACAAGAAGCCTGTAATCAACTGGTCAAGCTAGCAAACGAACGGGGAGGTCCGGATAACATCACCGTTGCCTTAGTGCAAGCGCCGGGCTAGTGGGGGCAAACCTGAAATCTCAATGGATACAGCGCAAAATCTTTATGCTATTTTGGGATTATCTCCTGATACACAACCTGATGAAATACGCGATGCCTATCGTGTGCTGGCGCGTCGTTTTCATCCTGATGTGAATCCCAATGAAGGGGCAGGGATACAATTCCGAGACATTGCGTCGGCTTACGAAACTTTGAGCAATCCGGCGCAGCGGATGCACTATGATGCAGTTCGCCACCGGTACGCAGACGAGCCGAATTATTACTCGCTGCGTGTCACGTCCAGCAAACGGGTTCTTGCAGCGCTTGCTGAGCCTCAGGTATTCTATCTGTTAGCCGAAATCATCCCCTTGCGGCAATCGCCGCAAGAACGCCAGCGCAATGTCCCGCTGAATATCGCCCTGGTCCTGGACCGCAGCACCTCGATGCACGGGGTTCGGCTGGAAAAGGTCAAATACGCGGCGCATCAGATCATTGATGAGCTGACCTCCAATGATATCCTGTCAGTGGTTAGTTTCAGCGATCAAGCCGATGTACTGATCGAAGCTGAGCACGTCACTAACCCGACTGCGATGCAGTCGATGATCAGCATTATGCGTGCCGATGGTGGCACCGAGATTTATCAGGGTTTGGCGGCAGGGCTTGCGCAATGCCGAAAATATCGCGGTTCCCGCATGGTGAATCACGTCATTTTGCTTACGGATGGGCGTACCTTTGGCGATGAAGAACCGGCGCTTGAGTTGGCGGCTGAAGCGGCTGAAGAGGGCATCGGGATCAGTGCGATGGGGATTGGGGATGAGTGGAATGATGTGTTTCTGGACAGTTTAGCTTCGCGCACCGGCGGTACGTCGGCCTACATTAATTCGCCTGCGGCAGTGCTGCGTTTCTTGAATGACCGTATCCGCAGCCTGGGCCGGTCGTATGTGGAGCGTTTGAGTATTTCGGTGGCCCCGGATGCTGATATCGAGTTTGAGTCCGCTTTTAAACTGCTGCCTAACCCGCAGCCATTATCCGGCAGTCCTCAGCCGATACTGTTAGGGAATTTGGAATACAATCGTAACAGCACGGTGCTGATTCAACTTCAGATGCCACCGAGTACCAAAGAAGGTTTCCGCACGGTAGCACGTCTGGATGTGACCGGCGATGTGTTGTCCGCGAATCGCCTGGGGTACAAGATCATCAGCGATATTTCGGTAGAGATCTCGCGCACGCCGCAAACCGAGGAACCCCCGTCTGCCGTGATCGATGCGTTGGGGAAGTTGTCGCTGTATCGTATGCAGCAAAAAGCCGAGCAATCGCTCAAAGAAGGTCGCGTAGACGAGGCGACACGCCGGTTGGAAAATCTGGCGACTCGTCTGCTGGCGGCGGGGCAGGATGACCTGGCTCAAATGGCGATGTCAGAGGCCCAGCGCGTATCAAAGACCAATATGCTTTCTGAGCAGGGGCGCAAGACGTTGAAATTTGGCACACGCCGGTTACTTGCTTTACCTCAGCCGGGGCAGGATAAAGGATCAACCACCCAGGCTTGAACACGTGACGGTCCGTAAGCCGAGGGTTTGCGACGTACCAGAGGTAACTCAAAACGTCACTTCACACTAACACTACTAGTTCGAGAGGAGCGTATGGCGCATTTTGACCAGGCTTGAGAGCTGGGGGGCGCGCCAATATGTCGATGAGAAGCTGTCCATATTGTGGCTTTAACAACCGTGAAGGGGTGCTTTACTGTGATGAGTGTGGTCATCCGTTTGTTGGAGATCAGGCCGCGTTGTTAGCGACGACCCAGATTATTCAGCAAGAACAATCAGGTTTTCAAGGGCGCGTTGCTTGGGGGACTGCACACTTCACCCGCGAAGCTCAGATTGTGGTCCGTATCCGTGATCATGCGGATGCAATATTGCTGGAACCTAAATCTGAACTGATGATTGGGCGTTCCGATATAAAAGCGAGCGACGCCCCTGATCTCGATCTGGCACCTTACGGGGCTGCTGAAAAGGGGGTGTCTCGCCGCCATGCCGCTATTCAACGTGGCGAGGATACCCTGACGCTGGTTGATCTTGAGAGTACCAATGGGACCTATCTCAACGGACAGCGTTTATTGCCTAAACAGCCGCGTGTTTTGCGCGATGGTGACGAGGTGCGCCTGGGGCGCTTAGTTTTTCACCTGTTTTTCAAATAATCATCAAAGGTGACAGGCATTATGCATACAGTCTTGGTTCATATTTCCAATGACGAACCTATTCAGGCAGAAATGGAATCGCTGCCCGATTCTAAGGATCAAGCTCTTTACCTGTTGAACCCGCGCCGCCGGGATGGTAAAGATATCCATTACATCCTGCAAGAAGTCCAGACCATTATCATTCCCTGGCACCGCGTTACGTTTATTGAAGTGATGCCCTCTGGTGAAGAAGAGGAAATTGTCAGTATCTTTGTGGACTGAGGGCTGTTGAACAGCCTGTTATTGCCCGTCAATTGAGGGAGTCAAGGCACATGGCAAGCAAACCGCCGCGCCCATCCCCGCGCGAATCAAAGCGAATCCTGGTGGTTGATGATGAAACACGCATGATCGGTTTCATCCGTATGAACCTGGAGCTTGAGGGCTACCAGGTGCTTGAAGCGCATAATGGGATCGAGGCATTGGAGACTATTCGCACCCAGTTACCGGACCTGGTGCTGCTTGATGTGATGATGCCGGAACTGGACGGCTTTGAAACGCTGCGCATGCTGCGTGAGTTTTCGACGATTCCGGTGATTATGCTGACGGCCAAAGGTGAAGAAGATGACAAGGTCTTCGGCCTGGAATTGGGAGCCGATGATTATATCACCAAGCCGTTTGGCTCGCGCGAACTCTCAAGCCGGGTGCGGGCCGTGCTGCGACGTGCGGATATGCCCACGGCCTCGCCGGAACAGGCCGTCCTGAGGATTGACGACCGCTTGAGCGTAGATTTTAACCGGCGTGAAGTGATCGTCAACGGCGAGCATATTAAGCTGCGGCCCACTGAATACCGCTTGTTATACCACCTGATCGAAAATGCCGGTTGGACCGTGCCTCATGAGCAGTTATTGGCGAAGGTCTGGGGCTATGAATACCGCGACGAAACACACTATGTACGTCTTTACGTGAATTATCTGCGCGAGAAGATCGAAGAAGACCCGTCCGACCCCAAATATATCCTGACAGAACGCGGGGTAGGGTACCGGTTTACGGAGTTTGCAACCGAGGGGGACTGAGGGTAACAACGTCCCAAGGAGGGGATTGTGTCCAATCTCTATAAGGTTATTGTCACCGGTCCGTTCAATTCGGGCAAGACGGCGTTCATCAACACCATTTCCGATATCGAAGTGGTCACGACTGAGCGCAAGATCACCACCGAAGATCGCGGTATCAAGGCCGAAACTACGGTCGCGATGGATTATGGGCGCGTTGAACTGGATGGTAAAGTGCTGCATCTCAACGGTACGCCAGGGCAGGCGCGGTTTGACTTTATGTGGGAGATTCTGGCCCGTGAAATGAATGGGTTTATTGTGCTGGTGGACAGCACCGATCCCCCTTCATTCCCGGATGCTGCCGACCTGATCCAGTTGTTTTCCGGGTTCCATGACGTGCCTCACCTGGTGGTTGCTAATAAGACCGATCTGCAAGGCGCGGCCAGCCTTGCCGAAATCCGTCGCACGATGAATACGGGCGACAGTGTGACCGTGATGCCCTGTGTTGCGCTGGAAAAGTCCAGTGTGCGGCAGGTGCTTCTGCAAATCATCGAGTTGATCGACCGCAGCCGCAACGTGTAGCACCCCGGCGCTGCCCACCCAAATAGAACACGCCCGGAATGACTCCAGGCGTGTTTTGTGTTTAATGGCAAGGCATGTGTGCTATTCGGTGGGTGGGGGCGCGTCGTCCACCAGGTCGGCGAGTGCTTCCAGCGCTGCCCGCGCGGAGATGCGCTGCGGTTCGGTCCAACCTTCTTCGGTTGCCATGCGCTGTAAATGCGCGTGGACGGCGGCTTGTTCTTCCGCGTTGAGCGTGTGCCATGTTTCGCGGGTGGTGTCCGGGCGGCGGCTCAGAATACCGACCCAGATCGTTTCGGGGTCCGTCATGCGTTGGACTCCTTCCTGTTATAGCTGGTACGGTTATACTTCACTATCCTGAGTCTGTGCGGCTTTGGCTTCTCCATGCGTGATCGCGGCTTTGACAAAGTCGCGGAACAAGGGATGTGGGCGGTTGGGCCGGCTCTGGAATTCCGGGTGAAACTGGCTGCCCACCATGAAGGGGTGATCGGCGATCTCCATGATCTCGACCAGCCGCTTGTCAGGGCTGAGGCCGCTGAAACATGCCCCGGCCTGCTCGAAGGCGGCGCGGTAGCGGTTGTTGAACTCAAAGCGGTGGCGGTGACGTTCTGCGACCTGTTCAGTCTGGTAGGCGCTGGCCGCCTTCGATTCCGGAGCCAGCACACAGAGATACGATCCCAGGCGCATTGTGCCGCCCAGGTCGGAGACGTGGTGTTGGTCGGGCATCAGGTCGATGATGGGATGTGCGCATGAGGTGTCATGCTCGGTGCTGTTGGCGTCTTCCAGGCCGAGCACATTCCGCGCAAACTCAATGCTCATCACCTGCATTCCCAGGCACAGACCCAGGTACGGTACGCGCCGGGTGCGCGCATATTCCGCGGCGAGCACTTTCCCCTCGACTCCGCGATAACCGAAACCGCCGGGCACGATGATCCCGTCTACGGTTTCCAGCACGTCCCAGCCCTTGTTCTTTTCCAGGTCACCGGAATAAAGCCACTCGATTTCCAGTTTGCGGTCGTGATGTACGGCGGCGTGGGTCAGCGCCTCTTTGACGCTCATATAGGCGTCGTGCAGCTCAACATACTTACCGACAATAGCGATCCGCAGCGATTGGGTCACTTGCTGCATTTTACTGACCAATGCCTGCCACTCGCTCAGGTCCGGTTTAGAGACGGGTACATCCAGCCCAAGCTGCTCGACAACGTAATCGCCCAGGCCGTATTCTTCCAGCAGCAGCGGGACGTTGTAGATGTTGTCGGTGGTTTCCAGTGGGATCACGGCGCGCGGCTCCACGTCGCAGAACAGCGCGATTTTTTCAACCGTATCCTGGCTGACCGGGTGATCGGTCCGGGCGACGATCACGTGCGGCTGGATGCCGATACCGCGCAGCTCGCGCACGCTGTGCTGTGTGGGCTTGGTTTTCAACTCGCGGGTTGCGCCGATATAGGGCAGGAAGGTGACGTGTACATAGAGCGCCTGGTCGCGCCCCACGTCGGTACGAAGCTGGCGCAGCGCTTCGAAAAACGGCTGTCCTTCAATGTCACCGACCGTTCCGCCGACTTCTACGAGCACGACATCGGCGTCGTTTTTCTGCCCGACGAGGCTCACGCGGCGCTTGATCTCGTTGGTGATGTGCGGGATAACCTGGATCGTGCCGCCGAGATAGTCACCCCGGCGCTCTTTGCTGATCACTTCAGCATAAATCTGCCCGGTGGTGACGTTGCAGGTCTGGTCGAGATTTTCGTCCACAAAGCGTTCGTAGTGTCCCAGGTCCAGGTCAGTTTCCGCGCCATCGGCGGTGACAAAAACTTCACCGTGCTGGTAGGGACTCATCGTTCCGGGGTCAACGTTCAGGTAGGGGTCAAGTTTCTGAATGGCAACCTTGAGACCACGTGCTTTTAAGAGGCGACCAATGGCCGCCGCCGTGACACCTTTGCCCACCGAACTGACCACCCCGCCTGTGCAGAAGATGTACTTAGGCATTAATGCTTCGCTCCTGGGTGGCATAAAGAGAGGCGGGGAAGTCAGGCTCGGTTGCCTTGCTCCCCGCCACCGCTACGATTGTATTAAGATGATGGCGCGCTGTAAACGCCTGGTTCAGACCGAAGGCGATCAGACCAACTTTTCCAGGTCGCTGGCGGCACGCTTCATATCCAGGAAAACAAGCCCCAGCTTGGCACTCTCGCGGACCAGTGCTGTCAGGACGGCTTCTTCTCCAACATACATCAGAATCACAAAGCCATTATCGCCACGCACATAAACCTGGTCAAGGGTGCCGCGTCCAAGTTCGGTTGAAATACGTTCACCAAGCGAGAGCATCGCGGCAGACATCGCCGAGACACGGTCTTCCTCAACACCCGCCGGCAGCGACGAAGCCATAATCAACCCGTCTACGCTGACCACAGCCGAGGCTTCGATATCAGGCGTGCCCGCCTGTAGATCGCGTAAGCGATCATGCATTAATTCCGTCCGCGATTTCGCCATGGAAAGTGCTCCTTTCCTGTCTAGGGTCCTGGCAAATTGCACGGTAATTCACGAATAAGCAATGTTTAAGCATTTAGCTTTTAGCACTTAGCGATTGGCAGTGAGCAAATCACGTTTATTTTCGCCAAAACCGACGCTGACGGTACACAAGCTAATCGCTTAAGTATTCTAGCTCATCAAACCACACCAAGTGTACACCAATCAATCGAAATGTGCATAGTAACGAGGTTGGCGGCGCGCACCCAAAGTATGATCGCGCTGATTATACCACACTGCGAGACAAATTTGTGTTGAGGATTGTGCTTTTACCGCACAATATGGTACAACACATTGGCATGTAGAATATGGTCAGGACGCAGTGCGCGATGTGTTGGATGTGATTGTGCATACATCGTGCTCGTAAACGTGAATTTTTTGTGATTTTAGCAGTTTGTAATAAGGATATAAGGACAAGATCTCGACAGTGCAGAGTTGCAACCTGTTCTAAATTGGTTAGGATAGAGTAGAGGCAGGTATAATGTAAAGCATTCTGATTCATTCGGGCTTGTTCTTTTAGAGATTATCGTACACGCTGTTTGTGAGTTCAGATAGCGAGATATACAGGTAGTAAATCATGCCTACGGTCCCCCGTATTGTCATAATGGATGTTGTCGGCGACGTGGCGCAGATTGTACGCGGAACGTTGGCGCTGCTGAACCGCCAGCATATTCTGATCGAGATGCCGTCTGCCGATAGTGTTCTGGCGGAGATTGAGCATTCCAAAGCGGACCTGGTGGTTACGGCGTACCAGATACCCGGTGAATATGACGGTATCGATCTGCCTGGCCTGTTCCAGCGCCAACCGA
>CAZMNL010000052.1:0-12333 GCA_964567525.1 uncultured Anaerolineaceae bacterium | reverse complement strand
GATCGACCGACCGCGCCATGCTCTTCACCTGGTCGATATCGATCTGACCGGACTCCAGGCCAGCTTTCAACGGATCGCCGTAGCAATCGGTGCGGGGCAGTTCAATTTCAATGCCCGCTTCGAGCGCCAGTGCCGCGGCCTCTGTCTTGTTCCCGACCACGCAGTGATAAGCTGCGAGCATGTCGACCGTGAAGTAATCAGATACAACCAATCCCTCGAAGCCGATCTTCTCGCGCAGTAGATCTCGGAGAATATCTACTGAGCCGCCGACAGGTACGCCATCCATTTCGTGGTAGGCGTTCATGATCGCCCCCAAGCCGACTTCCCGGATCGCGGCCTCGAACGGGCGCACGAACACCTCGCGCAGTTCGCGTTCTGGGATGAAAACCGGTGCCCAGTTGCGCCCGCCTTCCCCCATGCCATATCCCACAAAATGTTTGCCGGTGGCAATGATGCCATCGGACAGCGAATCACTCTGCAAACCTTTGATATAGGCTGAACCAATCCGCCCTGCAAGATAGGGGTCTTCGCCGAAGGTTTCTTCGATGCGTCCCCAGCGGGGATCGCGCGTTACATCCAGCACAGGGGCGAGCGCCTGATGACCGCCCACTGCGCGCATTTGCTGCCGGATCACCTCGCCCATCGCTTCGGTAAGCTCGGCATCCCAGGAACTGGCGACCCCGATAGCCTGGGGGAAAATGGTAGCGCCATACGCCATGTAACCGGCACAGCACTCTTCGTGAACCATCACGGGAATGCCCAGGCGTGTCTGCCCGATCACAAACTTTTGAATCGTGTTAGCCAACCCCGCACTGTCAGTCGGGGGCAGGTTGGTTGAGCCACCGATGCGCGTGATTTGGCCGATGCCGTGCTTGAGCCAGTCCTGCGCGCGCGTTTCAGAAAATGCCATGCCCTCCATGACTTCAAACGCCCATACGCTGCCCAACTGCGCGATCTTTTCGTCGATTGTCATCCGCGCCAGCAAATCGCGCACGCGCACATCTACTGGCTGAGACGGATCTTGATATAACGTCCTGGTCGAAGTAGTCGTATCAGTCATCAAAAACTCCTGTGGTTTTCAGTTGAGAACAACACAAACATACGTATGGGTCTCGCACAAATTTGCAAACGTTATCAATATTTTCTTGACACTGATTGAAAATCATTATAGACTGTTTTTGACAACGTTTGCAATAAGGTGTTTGTGATTTAGTATGTTTAAGCTCAAAATCACATCAAAGTCTATAAGTGTATGAAAACGTTTGCATTGAATTCGCGCAAAGAAACATGAACAGGTTCCTTTTTTAAAAATAGAATTTGCAAACGTTGTCAAAAAGGTTTAAACCCATGACCAACAGCGATAGAAAATTGGACAACATTACAATCATCGATGTGGCTCGTGAGGCTGGCGTCTCATATTCAACTGTTTCGCGGGTTGTCAATCATTACGAACACGTCAAACCTGAAACACGTGAAAAGGTACTCGACGCCATGACGCGCCTCGGTTATGTTGTCAACCAGCAGGCGCGCAGTCTGCGCGGCGGGCGTTCACACGTTGTCGGGTTACTCGTTCCCGATGTGGGCAACAACTACATCGGTGCGATCATTCGCGGAATTGACGCCGAACTTGCTGCGAACCAGTACGACCTCATGCTTTACACCACCCACCGGCAGAAAACCAAAGAATCAACCTACGTTGCCACCATCACGCGCGGAATGGCTGACGGTTTGCTGCTTCTGCTGCCGACCAATGTCAAGGCGTATATGGCCTCGCTGCAAAAACAGCAGTTCCCACACGTCTTGATTGACTATCAAGCGGTAGACAATCAGTTCACCTCTACGGTGCAGTCCACTAACTTTAACGGCGCTTATGAAGCGACCCGTTACCTGATCGACCTCGGCCACCGGCGCATTGCCCACATTATCGGCTTAAAGGAAATGCAGTGTTCGCTGGATCGCCTGGCGGGGTATCGTGCCGCCCTGGAAGATCACGGCATCGAATATGATCCTGAACTGGTCTATGAAGGCGACTTTTTCCGTTTGCAGGGCTACGAAGCCACCATGCAATTTCTCAATCTCGATCATCCACCGACCGCGATTTTTGCCGCTAATGATCTATCCGCCTTTGGCGTAATGGAGGCAGTACGGAATCATGGGCTTAGCGTGCCAGAGGACGTCTCCGTGATCGGTTTTGATGATGTTTGGGAAGCCGAACAGGTACACCCAGGTCTGACCACCGTGCGCCAGCAGCTCGAAGAAATGGGACGGCTCGCGGTGCAGATTTTGCTCAAACGCCTGGAAAATCCCGATCTGCCGGGAGAGCGTGTAGAAACCATCGCTGAGTTGATCGTCCGCGATTCCTGCGCGCCACCTCGTTCAGCCTAGATCATTGTTTCTGTGTATTCCTCTGGTGCATCTGTGCCGGAGATACAAAACCTTTTGCAGCTTTAAACAAGGAGTACATCAGATGAAAGTTTTACGCGGTTTTCTCATTCTGGCCCTGGTGTTGGGCGTCGTCGGCGGCGTGGCAGGCTTGAAGTCTTCCTCGGCGCAGGATATGGTCACTATCGAGTGGTGGCACATCGGGACTGTGGAAGAACAAGGCGCATTCTGGGATATGATTGCCGAAGAGTTCGAAGCCATGAACCCGAATGTCAACATCGAAGTTACCGTACTGGAGAACGAAGCGTTCAAGAACCAGCTCGTGACCGTCATGCAGGCAAACGATCCCCCGGACCTCTTCCAGAGCTGGGGTGGTGGCGTGCTGTGGAACTACGCTGATGCTGGCCTGGTCCGCGACATCTCCCCTGAACTCGAAGGCGAATGGTACGATTCGTTCGCGGTTCCGGCTGCGGTGGAAATGTTTGGCAAGGATGGCGGATACTACGGCGTGCCGTGGACCTGGGGCGCTGTGGGCCTGTTCTACAACAAGGCGCTGTTCGCTGAGGCCGGTCTCGATCCTGAAAACCCGCCCGCAACCTGGGAAGAATTCCTGGGAGCAGTGCAGGTGCTGAAAGATGCCGGCATTACCCCGATCGCGTTAGGTGAAGGCGAACTGTGGCCGGGGCACTTCTGGTTTGTGTATCTTGCCGTGCGCCTGGGTGGCGAAGAAGCTTTCGTGAATGCGTACAACCGTACCGGTTCGTTCGCGGACGAAACCTTTGTCATGGCTGGCGAAAAACTGCTGGAACTGGTCGCGCTGCAACCCTTCCAGGAAGGCTTCATGAGCATGGGTTACGGCGATCAGGCCGGGCTGGTTGGTGACGCTCAGGCTGCGATGGAACTGATGGGCCACTGGGCACCCGGCGTTCAGGTTGATTCGAGCGAGCAGGGTGGTATCGGTGACGATCTCGGCTTCTTCCCCTTCCCGATGGTTGAAGGCGGCGCAGGTGATCCCAGCGACATCCTGGGTGGTGGCGACGGTTACGCGGTTGGCGCGAATGCTCCCGACGAAACCATCGACTTCCTGAAGTACATCACCAGCGAAGACGTACAGCGTCGTGGCGGCGAACTCTGGATGGTTCCGACGGTCAAGGGCGCTACTGAAGTGCTGGCCGAAGACCCGATCTTTGCCCAGATTCTCGAAATGCGTGACGGTGCTAACTACGCGCAGTTGTACTACGACCAGTTCCTGCCCCCGGCCATCGCGCAGGCAGTGCTGGATGCGGTTCAGGGCCTGTTCGCGGGCGAACTGAGTGCCGAAGATGCAGCCTACTACATCGAAGAAGAAGCAGCATTTGAGCTTGACTAAGTAGGTCCGAAGGTGTGGAGATCAAGCCCTTGCCCTGGTGCCAGTATCTCCACACCTTCTTTCCATCCCATACCATAACATATTTTGTGAGCAGTCGTTATAAGGACTTCACCATGTCAGCCAACGGAAAAACGCTTTCACAGCCCTGGGCCGCCACGCAGCGCCAACGCGCGCATCGCCATCGTGACAAACTGTTATTGATTCCACTTTTCGTTATTCCCGGCATGGTGCTGTTCCTGACCTTTGTACTCATGCCTGTTGTGCAGTCAGCCCGTTACAGCCTCTACGACTGGGATGGGTTCGGCGCGCCAGAGAACTATATCGAATTAGGTAATTACGAAAAGTTGTTTAATCATGACAACTTTCACACGGCACTCACCAACAGCACCATGATCACGGTGCTCTCGTTGATGACACAACTCCCCATCGCACTGACACTCGCTTTGTTGGTGGGGCGTGGTGACCTGCCGGGACGCACATTTTTCAGGGGGCTGTTATTCATCCCCTATGTCTTCTCAGAGATCATCGCCGCTATTATCTGGCAATATGTGCTGCGTGGCAATGCGCAAGGCCCAGCAAACCTGATGCTGGATGCCTTTGTACCGGGGTACGAGGTTGTTGACTGGCTGGGCGATAAAGATTACGTGGTCTACGCAATTTTCGCCGTGCTCACCTGGAAATACTTTGGGTTCTACATGATCCTTTATATGGCCGGGTTGCAGGGTGTGCCCAAAGACCTGGAAGAAGCCGCGCGCGTCGATGGCGCGAACTGGCTGCAAGTGTTGGGCCGTATCACGCTGCCGATGATGGGGAACACTATCCGCCTGACAGTGTTTCTGTCGGTGTTGGGGTCTTTCCAACAGTTTGTAATTGTCCAGGTGCTCACACGCGGGGGCAATCCTTTCAACAGCGGGCATGTAATCGCAACCTACCTGTTCAAGTTCGGTTTTAAACGTTTTGACATGGGCTATGGTAGTGCAGTGGCCGTTGTGTTGTTCATGATCTGCTTGATTTTCTCTGTCGGCTACCAACGTATCGTCATGCAGCGCGACTACCAGGACTAACAACTTCGAAAAGGGACCTTCATCATGCAAGCACAACAAATCGCCCCACGCTCTCCCATGAGACGGTATATCAACTGGAACAAAATTTACGTCCTGCTGCTGAAGTATGTGATCCTGATCATCCTGAGCATCATCATTATGGGGCCGGTGATGACGGCGATTCTGGGTGGGATGCGCACCAATGGCGAATTTTTAGCCCGCCCGATTGACCTGCCGCGCAACGGCATTCAATGGGAAAACTACACCAGCATTTTGGAAGACAGCAAATTTTGGACTGCGACCAAAAACAGCGCGTTGATTACGCTGGGCGTGGCGTCTATTAACATCACCCTGGCGAGTATGCTGGCGTTTGTCTTCAGCCGCATAAAGTTTGTCGGGCGCAATCTCCTATTCAATATCATCTCTTTTGGGCTGTTGTTCCCGCTGGTGGTGGCGATTCTGCCGCTGTTCATCCAATTGAGACAATTGGGACTGCTCAACTCGTTGTGGGGCGTCATCTTACCAATGGCCGCCTTTGGACTACCCGGAAGCGTGGTGATCCTGCGCGGGTTTTTCATGTCGATCCCACGCGAACTTGAGGATGCGGCTTACATTGATGGTGCGAACATCTTTGGCTTTTTCTTCTTCATTCTGCTACCTATTTCGCGCCCGGCGTTGTCGGCAGTCATTACGCTGAACATCGTCGCTGCCTGGAACGAATACTTTCTGCCGCTGCTGGTCCTGGGTCCCACCCAAAGCAAATGGCCGCTGCCGCTGGGGATTATGCAATTTCAAGGCCAATACGGCACGGACTGGGCGCGCGTGATGGCCTACGTCACGATTCTGATTATTCCGGCAGTGGTCTTCTACCTGTTTACTGAAAAGCTGATAGTTACGGGGCTGACCGGCGGCGAGTTGAAGGGCTAAACCCCTGTTTTTCCGTTAGACAATGAACACGACAAGGTGAGTTTTTAAGATGTACAAATTTGCGATGGCTGTCTCTGCTTTCATTCTCGTTTCGTCGCTGATCGCAGCGGCGATTCCCGCCCGTGCGCAGGGCGATTATCCCCCCGCCCCCACGCCACCGGATACGGGTGCATTCTTCAGTGGTGAATACCGCAATATGTTTGCAGAATGGGGCAAAACAGATGAAGAAATCCAGGCGCGCATCGATCAAGCCTGGAACCAACTGTTCTATGGGGACGACCATACCGAGCGCGTGTACTACCCCGTTGGGGAAGATATGGCCTATATGCTCGACACGGGTAACAACGATGTGCGCACCGAAGGCCAATCTTACGGCATGATGATCGCGGTCCAACTCGATAAACAGGAAGAGTTTAATCGCATCTGGAAATGGACCAGGACCTATATGTATAACGAGTCAGGGGCCTATAAAGGCTATTTCGCCTGGCATTGTAACCCCGATGGCTCGAAGATTCACGACAACCCCGCTTCGGATGGCGAAATCTGGTTTGTGATGGCGCTGTTCTTCGCGGCGGGGCGTTGGGGCAATGGTGAGGGTATTTTCGACTACGAAGCAGAAGCCAACGCGATTCTGCACACCATGCTGCACACAGAAGACGATCCGCGAGCCTTTGCCACCAATATGTTCAACGCCGAAAACAAGCAGGTCGTATTCGTGCCCTCCAAGAACCGCGAGGGACGCTTCACCGATCCATCCTATCATGTGCCACACTACTATGAACTGTGGGCACGCTGGGCGGAAAAAGATAACGATTTCTGGACAGAAGCGGCTGCTGTGAGCCGTGATTTTTTCAAAGTGGCAGCGCATCCCGAAACAGGCTTGATGCCCAACTACGCCACTTTTGATGGCGAGCCGCAGTATTCCGGGGATTACGGTCAGTTCTTTTATTCGGACGCATGGCGTGTGCCCATGAACATAGCCGTTGATTATGCCTGGTTTGTAGCGGATGAATGGGAAGTTGAACAGAGCAATCGCATTCAAGCGTTTTTCTACGAACAGGGACTCTACGAATATTCCGACAAATGGCGCATTGACGGCAGCGAATCGCTGACTCCCTGGCATTCAGAGGGGTTGGTTGCAACAAACGCTGTGGCAAGTCTTGCCGCCAGCGAGCCGATTGCCTGGGAATTTATCGAAGAATTCTGGAATACGGCGATACCAACAGGGCAGTGGCGCTACTACAGCGGGTTGCTCTACATGATGAGTCTGTTACATTTAAGCGGTGAGTTTCGGATATACGCTCCGAATTAGCGGGACAAGATCGCTAAAAACTTACCGTCACCGACCGTATAATTACCCCCCTGGAAGTGGTTCACAGTATCAGGTGTGGCGCGCGGCCATCACCTACTTACCCCCATTATCTGCTATCGAGCTTATTTGGGTCGATACGTGATGGGGGTAATTGTCGTTATCATTCCCAAGCGCCTGAAAACGTTGACTTTTTTCAACACTGTGGTTTATACTAAAAAGCAGTGGCCTATACCACACTAAGCCACAATAGACCACGTTTACGAAATTAATTTTCAGGTGACGAAAACCACATGTCAAACCACGTTTTCCGCTATCGTTTTGTGTTTCCTCACCGATCCTCTGTTGCTTGTGTTCGACGTCAGTTCAAAAAGGAGTTGCATTTGAACCGTCTGTGAAGTCACGTCCGTTCGGCTGTTGTTCTCAATTTAATGCACATGGAGAATAGATAAAAATGAAACGCTATTTGCACCTTTTGCTGGTTGTGGCTGTGGCCTTTGGCCTGGCTGGGACCTTCAGCGCGCAGCAAGCTGCTGAAGCGCAAGATGGCCCAACCGGAACCTGGTATGGCACCTGGCCCTATGTACTCCCCCCCGAACATCATCTGAATCACTTCTCGTCCGGTGGTCTGGATAGCAACCTGGGTACCGTCTATAAGTCCTTTGTGGCGCTGCCGCACGCTTACTATATGTGGGCGGCTGGTGAATACGTCCCGCTGTTGGGCGATTCCTGGGGCTTCTCTGATGATGCCAGCTACTACTGGACTAAGCTCAATGCCGATGCGATGTGGAGTGATGGCGCGTCGGTGACTGCCGATGACGTGATTACTACCTACCTGATCGGGCAGATTCTTGGTTGGTCGCAGTTCAACTACATTGACCGCGTTGAGAAGATTGACGATCTCACGGTGAACTACTACTTCTCCGGTGAACCGTCGCTGCTGGCCGAGCGCCTGATTCTCAAAGAATACATTGCCCCCGCGTCTGTCTATGGCGATCTTGCGGCAAAGGCGAAGGAATTGATCGACAGCGGCGCGACCAGCGAAGACGAAGCCTGGACCGCCCTGGCAGATGAAATCCGCGAATTTCGTCCTGAAGTGTTAGTCGGGACCGGCCCTTACACCTATACGCTGGACGATGTGGGCGATGCTTATATGACCCTGCACTGGCAGCCGAACAGCCTGTTCTCCGACCAGGTCCAGTTTGGTGAACTGCGCCTGTGGGCAGGCGAAACCGAAGCGACGACCCCGCTGGTGTTAAGCGGTGAACTGGCGCATTCCACCAATGTTTATCCGCCTTCCACCCAGGAAGCTTTCGAAAATGCCGGTATTCGCCTGATCACGATCCCGCGCGGTTATGGCCCGGCGCTGCTCTTCCAGCACGATGTGTATCCCTGGAATGTTAAGGAAGTCCGTCAGGCTGCCGCGCTGGTCATTGACCGCGCTGAAAATGGGTTCCTGACGAACGGTCTGGGCGCGACCCCGACTATCTACATGTCTGGCCTGTCCGACAGCAGCACCGAAGTCTGGATTCCTGAAGACGTGCGCGCTGAACTGGATCGCTACGAATTCAACCCCGACCGCGCCGCCGAAATTCTGCGCAGCGCCGGGTTTGAGAAGAACAGCGACGGTATCTGGGCCGACGCAGACGGCGTGACAGTCAGCGGCGAATACAAGTTCCCGGCGGAATTCGATGACTTCTCCGGTGCCGCGCTGAATGCCACCGACCAGATGAACGAGTTCGGCTTCGACATCACGCCGCGCGCGATCCCCTGGCAGCAGTGTGCAGAAGACATCCGCAACGGTGATTTCGAACTGTCGGTGTGGAGCTGGGCTTCCGGTTCGCCGTTCCCGGCGCAGCAGTTCTTTGGCCCGATCCAGCGCTTCAACTCGGCGCTGTCGGAAGATCAGAAGGGTCTGAACTTCCCGATGCAATTCGAATGGGAAGGCGAGATGATCGACCTGGATGAGATGATCAGGATGTCGAGCGCTGGCCTGGACATTGAGGCCCAGAAGCAGATGTCCGGTCGCGTGGCGATGATTATCAACGAGCTGATGCCCTTCGTGCCGCTGAACTACATCGTCAGCACCGAGCCGTTCAACGAAGACCTGATCGCCAATAGCCCGTCCGACGACGATCCGATCTTGCAGAACCCCAGCGGTTCCGATCACTTCGTGATCTACTACATCCTGACCGGCGTGCTTGGCCCGGCGTAAGGATCACGTTCGACCTTTACGGGCGGGGGCTTGTTCCCCCGCCCAATTTTTTTAGGCTGTTCCACAGAAATAACTCTTCCATTTGAGCGTTTCAACTACCTGGCGTTCAGGTATCCCCTTCCATCGGGGAAGGGGGCAGGGGCATTATTTTTCAGCCTGATATCGGGCAAGATTGTTGATCACGGTACGACGAGATTTTTTGCGGAATATTCGTCTGGCCGCAGTTTGTAAAGGAAACCGCGTATGGAAGCCACCTCTGCATATCACGCACCAACGGAACCAGCCGAGGTGCAGGGCCGGCGTATCGCCCAGGCGCGCAGAATTCTGCGCACGATCACGCGCAGTTACACCTTTCGCGTGGTTGTGCAGGGTCTTCTGACGTTATGGGCGGTCACCACGTTCACTTTTGTCATGATCCGGCAGATGCCCGGCAACCCGGTACAGATCAAGATCGATGAAATGATGGAACGGCGGCAGATGACCTATGAAGAGGCGCGCCGTCAGGCAGCGGGGTTGTTTGATTTCGACCCGGACAAACCGCTGCACGAGCAATACGTTATTTATATGGGCAAACTGGTCCAGGGTGATATGGGCAAGGCCATTAGCTCGGCAGGGACGCCCGTCTCTGACCAGATTCGACGTTATCTACCCTGGACGCTGTTCAGTATTGGCACTGGCCTGTTGATCAGTTTTACACTGGGAATATTCGTTGGTATGGCAATGGCCTACTGGCGCGGCAGCGTGTTTGACAATGTGATGACGGCCCTGGCCTCGATCATGTACGGCGTGCCGGATTTTGTTGTCGCGCTGCTCTTGCTGTTAGTGGCCGGGGTGCAGCTTAAGTTGTTCCAGATGTCGGATGTGCTGGGGGGAGTCGGGCAGGATGTTGAGGTGGGATTCAATCTGCCGTACATTCGCAGTGTCATGCAGCACGCCGCCCTGCCGGTGATCGTCTATGTATGGGCGACGGTCGGTGGCTGGATTCTGACCATGAAAAGCAGCACGATTTCCACATTGGGTGAAGATTATATCACGGTTGCCAAGGCGCGCGGCTTGCACGAACGCCGCATCCTGACGACCTACGTCGGGCGTAACGCGATGCTGCCGCTGGTCACGCGGCTGGCGATCAGCATTGGTTTTGTGGTGGGTGGCAGTGTCATTATCGAGACGATCTTCCAGTATCCCGGTCTGGGGCGGCATCTGTTCCTTGCCATTGGCAGCCGTGACTATACCACCATGCAGGGAGTATTCCTGGTGATCGCGTTTACCGTTGTTTTATCGAACATACTCGCGGACTTGCTCTTTGGTGTGCTTGATCCCCGCGTGCGTGTTGGAGGCCAAGAATGAGCTTAGGATTTGGTGCAGCGGCTTCGATCACGGGCGTGATCATTGGCGTGATCTGCGGTCTTCTTCCCCTGGTGTTGGGGTTCCGCAACCGTTACTATCGCCCGGCCATCATCGGTTTTGTGGTCTGTGTGTTTGGTGGCTTTGCGGCGGGCATCTGGGGCGGCGCGTTTATGCTGATCCTGATGACAGCCGTCGTGATTTCATACATCTATGTGGACCGCGAAGACCCGTTTACCTCGCGCGCTTCCATCGAAGATGTGGACTTCGAAGAGTCCGACTGGGACTTTGTGATGCGCAAGATGGCGGCGTTGGGCCGCACTGTGCGCGCCTCGACGTATGCTCTGGTGCGTAACAAAGCGGGTTTTTTGGGGTTCCTGGGGCTGATGTTTTTCTTTGTCATGACCGTGTTTGGTCCGCTGTTCATTGAATATGACGGCCAGCCGCATTATTACGACCGGTTGGAACCGGGCGCGCGCTCGTTGTTCCAGGGGCCATCGCGCGAGTTTCTGCTGGGCCTGGACTGGCAGGGGCGCGACGTGTTGTCGCACATTGTTTACGGCGGTCAAAACCTGATCCTGACTTCGGTGCAGGCGGGTGTCATGACGACAGTGGTCGCCGTGATCCTGGGGGCGCTGGCCGGGCTGTTGGGCGGCATGGTGGACCAGATTCTCTCTGCCATATCCAATTTCATCCTGACCATTCCATCGTTCCCGCTGTTGTTGGTGCTGGCAACGATCATGAACTTTAACAATAACTTTTACCTGGCGCTGCTGTTCGCGGCGCTTTACTGGCCGCCGTTGATGCGCGCCGTCCGCGCGCAGGTCTTCAGCCTGCGCGAGCGTGACTACGTGCAGGCGGCGATTGCGCTCGACCTGGGGCTGCCGCACATCATCCTGCGCGAAGTGCTGCCGAACATGATCAGTTATATCGTCGTGAACATGATTTTCACCATCCGCAGCGCGATGTATTCGCTGGTGGGGTTGGTGTTTTTGGGCATGGTGCCGATCAAAGAGCCGGACTGGGGCGTGATGATTTACTTCGGGCGCACCAAGCAGGCGATCTTCAACCCGAAAGCCGCCAGTATGCTACTGTCACCGATTATGGCGATTGCGCTGTTCCAGTTGTCGCTGGTGCTGTTTACGCGCTCGCTGGAAGAAATCTTTAACCCGCGTCTGCGGCAGGGACTCTAGGGGAGGTGGCGTAATGCAAAACGATGTAGTGCTGAGCGTGCGCGATCTCACCGCCAGTTACCTTACCCCACGCGGGCCGCTGCAAGCCGTGTCTAATGTGTCGTTTGACTTGCATCATGGCGAGACATTGGCACTGATGGGCGAAAGCGGCTGTGGCAAGTCCACGCTGAATCTGGCGCTCATGCGGCTGCTGCCCAGTAACGCCACGATTCACAGCGGCGTGATCGAGTACAAGCGGCGCAACGGTAAAGTGATCGATGTGCTCAAGCTCTCCAATCGCCAACTGCGCGCGTTTCGTTGGAGCGAGTGCTCGATGGTCTTTCAGGGGGCGCTGAACTCGTTGAACCCGGTGATCCGCGTGCGCGATATGTTTTACGACACGGCGCACGCACATGGTCAGAACAATGAGCACAAGGTTCGCCAGCGCTCGTTGGAATTGTTCCGTAAAGTGCGCCTGGAACCGGAGCGCGTATTCAACGCCTATCCGCACGAACTCAGCGGCGGAATGCGCCAGCGCGTGTTGATCGCCCTGGGACTGCTGCTCGATCCCC
>CAZMNL010000051.1:0-12481 GCA_964567525.1 uncultured Anaerolineaceae bacterium | reverse complement strand
CCGTGCGGTCGCCCTGGCGCGCGATAGCGCCTTCCGGCCCCAGCTTGATCACGACGGTGGACACCAGCGCCGCGATCTGGTCGAGCGCCTCGTCAATTGTGGCGGCCCCGGTAAACTGCAAGGCTTCTTTGGCATTGGGCGCGAAGACATCCACCGCCGCCAGCGCCCGCCGCACTGCCGGGTCATGAATGCTGATATCGGTTTCGGCGCAGTCCATGTAGACCATGCCGCCGCGCGCGCGTACCTGCTGGCTGGCCGCGATCAAGTCGTCGTTCAGGTACAGCACGGGCAGCAGCAGGCAGCGCGTGGGGTGCTGCGCCACGTCGGGAAGCTGCCGGGGCTGGTACGAGTCGGTGTAGGTGACGAAGGCGCGGTCTTCCGCGAACGACAGCGACGCGCTGAGATTGACCCAGGGGTGATCGTGTACCTGGAACAGCCGGTCATCAATGCCCGCTTCGCGCGCCATCTGCATGATATAACCGCTGAAAAAGTCGCTGCCGAATTCGGTATGCCAGCCGACCTTAATACCCAGCTTATGCAGCGCGATCACCGTGTTGAAGGTCCCGCCCGGCAGCACGTCAAACCCGGTGCCGAAAATCTCCTTGCCGAGTTCAGGCATTTGCGGCAGCCCGGTGAAGATCAGGTCAAAGAAATACGCGCCGGATACGATGACATCATAGGCATCTTGTCCGCTAAACTCTTTTTGGTCCGTCAAAACTAAGTCCACTCCCCGATATAGGCGGCGTGCGCGTCCAGGTAATCAGCGACCAGGGCGCTGGCACGCGAATAGGATAACACCAGCGGGTGCGCCATCAGCGCCGCGACCGCGCGCTCGCGCGAACGCTCGCGGACGGCCTGCACGGTCAGACGCTCATAGCGTTTGACCGCCTGCATCAGCAGCGCCGGACCTTCGGGAATGGCCCCGATGGGCACCGGCTGCGGGCCGTGCGCGTCCACCACACAGCTTACCTCGACAACATCAGTCGTCCGCATGGTGTGGATCGCGTCCCGGTTGGGCACGTTCAGCGCCATGTAACGCGGTTCTCCGCTGACTAGCGCTTCCATCACGTCCAGAGCCACGCCTGCATAGCCTTCGCCCTCCTCCGGGTCCGGCTCCAGGAACATCTCGGCGAACTGCGTATCGGCTTCGTCGGGCGTCGGGGCGGCGGTCTGGGCGTAGTGCATATAGGTGGCCTCGCGCCGCTGGTTGTAGCGGTAGAACACGTTGAGTGCGGTGTCCAGTTCAGCATCCAGATCGAGCGCGGCAAGCTGTTCGAGCAACACGCGGTTGAGAATCTCGACCTCTTCGCCGCGCGTGCGTTCGTCGGCCTGGATCGAAGCGACGGCGCGTTCGGCGTAGTAGAAGTAGTAAAGGTACTCGTTCAGCCACATGCCGAAGCGGTGAATCAGCGCCGGGTCGAAGATGTTCTGGATCGTGTCGGCGAGGAACTGCGGGTCTTGCAGCAGCGGGGCCAGCGCATCCTTGCCCTGATAGCCCACGCGCCGCACCCACGACAGGTGGTTGAGTCCGAAGACCTCAGGCCGCAGCGCGTTCGGATCGACTCCCAGGCGGGCGGCAACGGCGTGCTGCGCGAGATTCGCGGAGTCGCAGATGCCGACCGTGCGTTCAAATCCGGCGTCACGCAGCGCTTGCGCCACCAGCCCGGCGGGGTTGGTGAAGTTGAACAGCCACGCGCCGGGCGCGAGTTTCTCCATACGCCGCGCGTAATCCAGCACCGCGGGGATGCTGCGCAGTGCCATCGCAAAGCCGCCGGGTCCGGTCGTTTCCTGACCCAGCACGCCGTGCTTGAGCGCGATCCGTTCATCCAGCACGCGCCCACGCTCGCCGCCGACGCGGATCGTGGTCACGACGAAACGCGCGTCACGCAACGCGGCGTCGCCATCCTCGGTCAGCGTCACGCGGACGGGGCTGCCCATCTTGCGCGCGACACCCTGCGCCAGCCCGCCCATGAGTTTGAGCTTGGCCGCGTCAATGTCCATCAGGCAGATTTCGGTCAGGCCGAGCCGTTCCGCGCGGCGCAGCGCGGTGGCGACAAACAGCGGTGCGCGGACTCCCCCGCCGCCAATAACACTCAGTTTCATGGAAATAGCTCCTGTAGAAATAGTGGTCAGCGATAAGCTCCCCGTATCCCCGCGTGTGCTGCGCAAGCGTTGGAGAGAGGGGACCGAGGGGGAGGTGAGGCTCACCCGTTACCCCTTGACCGCACCTGATGTCAGACCGGCGACGATGCGGTTCTGGAAGATCAGCACCAGGATCACCAGCGGCAGCGTGACGACCATCGCGGCGGCCATAATCTCGGCGATGGGTTCCTGACGCGAAACGGTCCCGCTGAACTGTGCGATCACGACCGGCACGGTTTGCGCTTTCGGGTTGGTGATGGTGAAGTTCAGCGCGTAGAGATACTCGTTCCACGACGTGATGAACGCCAACAGGCCGGTTGTGACCAAAGCCGGCGCGGTCAGCGGCAGCAGAATCATGCGGAAAGTCTGCATGGTGGTTGCGCCATCGACGAGCGCCGCCTCTTCGATCTCGCGCGGCAGCCCGCGAAAGAAACTGGTCAGCACCCACACCGCAAATGGCAGCGTAAACACCGGGTAGGACAGGATCAGCGCGTACTGCGTGCCGAAGATATCCAGGTCACGCACAATGGCGTACAGGCCGGACAGGATCGAGATACGCGGGAACATGGTCATGGTCAGCACGGCATACAGCATCAGCGTGCGGCCCCGGAATTGCAGCCGCCCCAGCGCATATGCCGCAAACGATCCGATCACAATCGCCATCGCCGCCGTCGAGCCGGAGACAAACGCCGAATTGAGCAGCGCACGCAGGAAATTGTCGTTGCTAAACACGCTCTCGTAGTTGGTCAGGATCGGGTTGCGCGGGATAAAGCGCGCACGCGCGAACATGTCGTTTTCGCTCTTAAACGACGTGCTGAACGCCCACACAAACGGGAACAGCGCGTAGATCGCAATGATCGCCAGCATGATGAAAAACAGCGCACGCTGGAAGGTCTGCGTCAGTGTTTTACGGCTCATTCGGTGTCCACCTTCAGAATACGCACGTACATCACGGCGAAGATAAAGATAAAGAAGAAGATCAGCACCCCGACGGCGGAAGCATAGCCGTCCTTCTGGTTATTGACCAGCATCTCGTAATTATACGTCGCCATGGTGAGCTGCTGTCGCCCATACAGCACGTTGAACAGGTCGAAGACGCGCAGCGCGTCCAGCGTGCGGAAAACCAACGCCACCGCAATCGTAGGTCGCAGCAGCGGTAGTGTGATGTTAAAGAACTGCCGCACCTTGTTTGCGCCGTCCACCGCCGCCGCTTCGTACAGGTCGGTGGGGATGGTCTGCAACCCGGCCAGCAACAGCAGCGCCATAAACGGCGACGTTTTCCACACGTCGATCAGAATCGCGGAGGGAATCTGTAAATCCGGCTGCGCGAGCCACGCACTGGGCCGGTCCAGCAAGTTGACATCCATCAGCAGGCGATTGATGATTCCGGCGGTGGTATCCTTAAGCATCAATTCCCACAACCGCGCCGAGATCACGGTCGGGATCGCCCAGGGGACCAGCATCACCGCGCGCATGAAGCCGCGCCCCCGAAAGCCAGAGTTCACGGTCAGCGCCATGAACAGGCCGATCAGCAGTTCCAGCGAAACCGACCCCACGACAAAGCGTATTGTAACCCACATGGCTTCGAGCCAGTCGCGGTCCTGTCCGCTGATCGCCAGCGACCGGTCACTGGCCTGCACGAGTGGAATTTGCAGGTTCCAGGCGGTGCGGTAGCCGCTCTCCAGCAGCGGGCGGTCGATGGTTTCCCAGCGTGTTGAGCCATTGGGAGCGGTCAGGCATTCTTGGGTGTCGGGATCGGTGCGGCAGTTAACCTCATCGATCCGAAATGTGAGCAGCTTACGGTAATTGTCCAGGCCGGTGAAGTTAGGCACGGAGGAACTGGCGAAGCGTTTGTCGGTCAGGCTGTTGATAAAGGTCTGTTCTAACGGACGCGCGGCCACCACAATCAGCACTAACAGCGTGGGAACCAGCAAATTCCAGGCGGTGCGCGTCTGGCGCGCGTGGAGCGGTTCCTGCCCGGCGAACAGCGCATCCCTGACACGGCTGAGGCCGAGCAGCACCCCAGCGAAAACGATGCCCACCAACCCCAGGACCAGGTTAGCGGCCAGTTCGCCGGTGACGATGAACAGGACCAGCAGAACTACCGGATACGCCGCGATCCACCAGGTGAACGTGATATACCACCACTGTTCGCTGTCCAGATTGCCCATGCGCCAGCGGCTAAACGCGCTCACCAACCGCAGCGCGAACACGGCCAGCAGTGCCAACAGCACCGCCGTGCTCTGGTCGGTCAGCCCGTTCGAGAGCACGTTTAGGACGGCAATCCCGCCAAAGCCCAGCGCCAGCCACATAAACGTAAGCTGTGCCCAGCGCGCCGCACCGATATCGCAGGTACGCAACTGCCACCCCAACCGGATCAACCAGACGGCGGCCAGTAGAATCAGGACCGGCAGGACGATACCGAAACTGTCCAGAAACGCCAGCACCAGTGAAGGGCGCGCTTCGCCTTGTTCCTGCGCGGACCAATCCATCACGGTCTGGATGTTGGAATCGGCGTTGACCTGGACCGCAAACCAGATCAGGGCCAACAATCCGCTTAATATCAGCAAGCCGCTAAATAATTCAACGGTAATCCGCTGCCTGCCGCTAAGCCGCGAAACACTGCCGCCGGTCGGCTGTCGCAGACGGGATACTAAATCATGCATGGGCTGGATTCCTCTGCAAAAAAGCAATAAACAATAAGCGATAAGTTTTCAGCCGCCAGCTAAAGACAGACGGCGACCGGGGGCGCGCGTCCTCTCCGCGTGAGCGCGCGACCTGTTGCCGCGTCCGGTCACGTTCTTGGTTGGTTGACACATCGATACAATAAGACTGGGGGCGGTGGTTAACCGCCCCCAGCGTGATAAGCGAACAATCGGGACTATTCGGCGATCAGGGCCATCAGGTCGAGTTCAAGCAGTTCGAGCGCTGTGGCGGCGTCTTCCTGGCCGGTCAGGATCGAGTGTACTGCTTCGAAGTAGAGCGTGGAGGCAGCGTTGTACTTATCCGCCGTGATGGTGGACGGGCGCGCGGTCGTGCCTTCGACTACTTCCGGCGAAGAGAACGGCATCGCGGCCTGGATGTCCGGGTCGGCATAGAGTTCGCCCATCGCAGGCGGCGAGGACGTGGCAATCGAGTACGCCTTCATCGGGTCACGGCTGGTGAAGAAGGTCACGAAAGCGGCTGCCGCTTCGGGCTGGGTCGAGTACTTCGACACGCCCATGTGCCAGCCACCCAACGTAGCCGCGCTACGGCCTGCCAAACCCTGCGGCAGCGGAGCGACATCGAAGACATCCGCAATCGCTTCGCTTTCCAGGCTGGTGCTGTAGGCATACGGCCAGTTGCGCATGAAGGCGGCGTTACCAGCGTGCCAGACGCCGCGTGCATCTTCTTCCGCGTAGCTGGTCACGCCCTCAGGGCTGATGGTTCCGATCCAGCTTGCGGCCTGTTCAAAGATCGCCAGCGTTTCGGGGTTGTTGACCTGGATTTCGCCCTCAGGGCTGATCACCGAACCGCCGCCGTTGGAAACCTGCCATTCGAGCGCGTTGCAGGTCAGGCCTTCATAGGAATTACCCTGGAAGACGAAACCCCAGAAGTCTTCGTTACCTTCGGCGCGTTCGCCATTCTGAATGGCAGTCGCCTGGATTTCGAGTTCTTCCCAGGTGGCCGGGGGCGCTGCGAAATCGTACTTTTCCAGCAGGTCGGTGCGGTAGTACAGCATCCCGAAGCCGATACGCAGCGGCAGCGCCACCAGGCGACCGTCAACGGTATCATTGGTGATCAACGCAGGCAGGTACTGGTCGAGTTGTTCCTGCGGCAGGTAGGGGGTCAGGTCCAGCAGGTGATCGGCGAGCTGGCCGGGCCAGATCACATCCACACGGATCACGTCAAAGTCACCGCTCTGGGCCTCAAACGCCTGGAGATAAGTCGCCAGCAGTTCCTGCACGTTGGCCGAACCTTCTACGCGGTTGACCGTGATATTCGGGCAGGCTTCTTCAAATGCGGCGATAGTGGCGGCTTCCGCGTCGGGATGGCTGCCCGCCGGGTCGCCGACGTAGGTGATCGTCACTTCTTCATCAGTGCCGCAGTTGACCGTACCGCCATCCTGCGCGCTGATAGTCATCATGGGGAGTGCCAGAGCTACGATTAAAGCAAGAACCAAGAATTTACGCATTGTGTGATATCCTCCAATTTTTTACGACCGGGTCAAAAATGGGCTTACGATGTCAGTTTTGTTCGAGTTGTCAGCCTCCTTTCGCTTACGTGGAATGATGAATAAGACCTGTGTGCTGTGATGTGACAGGGGGAAGCCATAACATGCGAAAACAGGGGTCCGCAGGCAGATTGCCAGAAAACATGGTGGAATGAAAGGTCGCCATATGCTAACCTTCTTAAATCTATTTTGGGGTAGCCGCAAGTCTGACGGTTGGTTACGGCCCGCGCGCGCGGCAACCTGTAAAGCACTTGAAAGTATAGGACGATACTTTTATTATATGTTTTATAAAACAGTTGTCAAATCTTTTGGGGTATTTTTTTTCAGAACAGCGCGTCATCGCCTACAGTCTTTTTGTGTTGGACGACGTGCCCGGTTAGATACCCATACACCGGATAAAGACACAGACGGGAGTCATCATGCATCCACACACGATCATCGTCAGGCATTTACGGCAAGGGCCGATGTCGCTGGCGGATTTGCAGTCCGTGACCCAGGTGAGTCTGCCCACGCTGCGTAAAGCGGTGCAGGAACTGGTTAATGCGCAGTGGATCAGCGTTGTAGGTCAGGCGGAAACAAACGGCGGACGTCCGGCGATGCTGTTTGGCATCCATGGGGATATTCACCTGATCGTCGGGGTTCATCTGCAACTGCCCGGCGTGCGGCTGATCACGTCTGATCTGGCCGGGCAGCTATTGGATGATGTGGCGCTGTTTCAAGAGGCGATCCCGCAGCCGGATCGCGTGGTGCAAACGATTACCGGGTATGTCGCGCACATCCGCGAATCGCTGGCGAGCAGGCATGTGTTGGGTGTGGGGATCGCGTCTCCGGGGTTCACCGATCCCCACACGGGCGATATTATTTCGATTGGGCGCGTCCCGGCGTGGCAGAACTTCCCGATCTGTCGCCGGTTGGAGACGCTGCTTGGCGTCCCTGCGCGCATTGCAAATGACGTAGATTGCATGGCTTTCGCCGAATTTCAGGACGCGGGCGTTTTGTTGGACGACAGCGTGATCTATGTGGGCTTTGATGAGGGGGTTAAGGTCAGTCTCTTCTTGAATGGCGAGCTTTATAAAGGGCCTTTTGGCAATGCCGGATTGGTATCCAGTCCCTTAACGCATGTGGATTACCCGGCGAACCGGGCGGATATTGAGCGTATTTTGACCATGCGGGGGATCAATGCCATTTTTGAGGAGCGGTTAGCCCGGCTGGACAGCGCCGCACAGCAGCCTTACGCGTACATCACCGCCGCCGACAGACTGCGCCAGCGCGTACACCGTATTCTACGAGCTGCCGCTGCGGGCATGAGTCTCTGTGGGGACATTATTCACCTGCTGATCGAAACGCTGTCATCGGCAGTGGCGAACGTAATTCTTCTGGTCCAACCGGAGCGCGTAGTCATTGGCGGCGTGTTGAGTACGCTGCCCCCCAGCCTGTTTGCCGAACTTGAAGCCGCCATTCGCCGCCATTTACCGCTGCTGATCAACAACCATCTGATCATCCAGCAGGCGCGCGTATATGCCGCGAACAGCGCAGCGGTCGGCGCGACGCATCATTACCTGCAAAGCTACCTGGACACGCCCAACGTGAACTTGCTGCAACCGCCGCCCGTCGCCTCTCAATCCTGATCGCCGCAGATGTGTACCCCAAAAAACACACCGGCAAGCGCACGCTTACCGGTGTGTGGTTCAACGTAGTGTGTAAGCAGCGATCCGCGATCAGTCGCTGCTGCCCGTGATGCACGTAATGACATCCGGGTCCGTTTCGGACGGCATACACCCGTAGGCCGGGAAGAACTCCGACACGACCACAATCTCGACGATATCCGAGTTGTTCTCTTGCAGCGGGTCGGCTTCCGAACCGGTCAGGCTGTCTACCGTGTTGGTGATCACCGTGCCAACATCAAGCGTATCATTAACGGTCACGGTGATCGTCAGCGTGGCGACTTCGTCGCGCGCCATCGTCCCGATATTCCAGATACCGGTCGCCAGGCTGAACGAGCCTTTACTGACGGTGTAGGTTTCGATCTCGATCTGGCTGCTCGGCGGCAGGGTTTCGGTCAGCGTGACGTTGTTCGATGTCGCCGGGCCGTAGTTGGTCACTTCGATCTTATAGCGCACCACCGCGCCGGGCAGCACGCGATAGCGCTCGGCGGTCTTGTCTACGCCCAGGTCCGAGTCCTTGTAGATCAGCACGGTCGCGGTCGATTCGTTGGGCGTGTTCGGGTCGAACTGGCTACTTTGCGTGATCTCCGCCGTGTTTACCGCTTCACCGATGGTCGTACCGGTAGCGTTGACCGTGATGTACACCGTTTCAGACGGGTTCATCGCGCCGATGATGCACGTGAGCACGTCGCCGGACCGCGTGCAAACACCTTTGGTCGTGGAGGAGTTGTTTACGGTGATTTCCGGCGGGATGGTATCTTCTACCACCACGTTTTCAGTGGCGTCGGGACCCTGGTTGATCACCTCAATCGTGTACGTGACCGGGTTTTCGAGCATCACTTCGGGCGCGCTGGCGAACTTGGTGATCATCAGGTCCGCCTGCGCCGAACCGACCTTGAACAGGAACCCTTCATAACCGGTCGTGCCGCCGCGCTGGAATGCGCCGCGAATCTCCGGGAAGTTGGTCGAAGTGGTGTGCCCGATGACGTAGATACCGCCGCCGCTGTCAACCGCGATAGCTTCGGCCACATCTGCCGCCCCGCCGCCTACATAACTGGAATAGAAGAAGGAACTGGAATCCACATCAATCGCCGTGACAAACACGTCGCTGGAGCCACCCTTATAGCTGTCCTGCCCTGGGAACGGGTCCACCAGCGGGAAGTTTCCCGACGCGGTAAGACCGGTGATGTGAACGATCTCGGACGGGTCCAGCGCCAGGTCATGCGCTCTATCCGATGCACCGCCGCCGAGGAAGCTCCCGTAGATCAGGGTGTCGCCCGTGTCGTTCAGTTGCGCGAGAAATGCATCTTCTCCACCGGCATTTTCCCCCTGCAAGGGAGCCGCAGAAAGCGGGAATGTGGCGCTGGTAGAAGATGTCCACCCGACGATGTGGGGACTCCCCAGCGCGTCAACGGCCACACCGGTCACGGAGTCGCTGCCGCTGCCGCCGAAGAACGTCGAATAAACATATGCCCCACCCGATGTGAGCTTGGTCAGGAAACCATCGCTGGTCCCGCCACCAAAACTCGACTGGAACGCAAACACGGTCGGGAAGTTCGATGATTCCGTGTATCCGGCGATATAAACCTGATCGCTGGCGTCCACAAAGATGTTTTTGGCTTCGTCCGTGCCTATGCCGCCGAGATAGCTTGAGAAGACGCGCCCGCTGGCATCGGCGTTGAACTTGGTGATGAAGGCGTCACGCCCGCCGCTCTTGGTGGCCTGCACCGCGTTATTGACCGGGAAGTTGGTTGATTCGGTCCACCCGCTGACATACGCTTGACCCGCCGCGTTGATTTGAACAGCTTCGCCGAAGTCATCCCCGCTGCCGCCCAGATAACGCGAGTAAAGCAGCGCCGTCCCGGACGGGTTCAGTTTGGCGATGAAGGCATCTTTCGCGCCGTTGTAGGTCAGCGGCGGCGTGCCGGGGAAGTTATTGGAAGTCGTATAACCGGTGACGTAGGCGTTGCTGCTGGCGTCGATGGCGATACCGTACCCTTCATCGACCGAGATACCGCCCAGATAGGTTGAGTAAACGATCTTCTGGCTGGAGATCGACACGTTCAGCTTGGTGACGAAAGCATCGGTTCCGCCCCTGAGCGTGGTTTGTATCGCGCCCGCCGAGCGCGGGAACGTCAGCGACTGCGTGACGCCGGTCAGGTAGGCGTTACCGGCATTGTCCAGGGCCACATCGTAGCCCAGGTCATCTTCGTTACCGCCGATATAGGTGCTGTACTGGATTTCCGGGTCGATGATCAGCGGGTAGTGCGGGTCGTATGCGCCGAGTTCGAAAGCGATTTCGTCCGCGTCATTCAGCGCGTAGCGCACATCCACCGCCACCCGCTCGCCGTTGACATCCTGCCACGCGATGGGCGCGAGTTCCGCCAGGGTGCGCGCGCCGAATTCGGCATCGTCGTACAACGCGATGCGCAGGTCGCCCGATTCAGGATCGAGCGTGACCTGTTCCGCGTTGGTGTACTGCCAGCGGATCAGGGATGGATTGGCGAAGGGCATGACGGTGTAAGTGCCTTTCAGCGAGCCGTAAGTGCCCTCAAAGCGCAGGTCGATACCGGGATACAGGTTATCGTAATGTACACCGCCATAGGTAGCGATATGGGTGCGCCACTCTGCCGGATCGTTACCGATGAAGTAGTTGACAATCCCCGCCTGCTTGTTAAACCCCCGTATGGCTGCCGTGTCCGCGCCGATGAAGTCCATACGGACCACATAGGCGTTTTCCTGCGTCATCGGCAGCGTAAATACTACCTCGCGCGGCGTGAAGAACAGCGACCCCCCGCTGCTGCTCACATGGTATGCCACGTCCGGGTCGGTCTGACCCTCATTAGCGATGAATGCCAGCGGCATTCCGCTCAGGTCTAACACGCCAGGCTCGGCCTCTGCCGCATGGCTGCTGCGGTATGGTGCGGCTAGCACTGCCAGGCTGGTCAGCGTGAGCAGTAAAACCCCCATGTAGAGCATTTGCGACACCGTCAAACGTCCAGGCCGAAGCTTAAGCATAAGATAAATACCTCACTTACTGAGTCGTCGAAAATGAAGACTGCCTGCGCAAGCAGGCAGTTGTAACGGATGAACCGGCGGTGCTGTTGTTTATTCCGGGAGATAAATGGCCGGTTCGCCTGCGCCGGAACTATCGGGAATGCCCGCCGCGCAGTTTACAATGCTGCCCGCCCCGCCCAAATCGACCCCGTACCCCACCATACACGAGTTGGCGATGCTGCTCGACGCACTGAACTTGATCTCTCCGTTCGGAGCGTAGAGATTACCGTTGTATCTGGACTGGTTGCCGGATACCTGGATGGCATGTCCGGCGGGGCAATTATTGCCGCCGCCATTGGCAAACAGCAGCAGGTCATCCATGAACGGATACAGCTCTAGCTGGTCGCCGTTCAGATGCATCGTGCCGGTGGTCACGAACGTGATGTTGCCTTTGGCGTTGTTGAACGACTTGACATTCATCTTGATATCACAATTCGTGTAGTACAGGCCGCTTTTGAACGTTTTTCCGTCCGCCAGTTTTTTGCCGTCGAGCCAGGCTTCAACGCCGTTGCAGTTGCTGGTGTAGGAGAAGTAGTTCAGCGCCCCGGCTTCAAGGGCTTTGGCTCCGCCCGGCTTATAGTGGTCGATATTATAACCCAGCGGATCAGCTATCGGCGAGCCGACCTGGAACGGGTTGCTGGCGGGGTAGCTGCTGGGATCGCCAACACCGCCACCGCCACCACCGCCGTCGGCAGTCTCGAAACAGGTGCCTTTGCAGATGCCCGCCGCCGTGGTGCTGTCGCCGCTGCCGCCGCCGATCAGGTCGTTATACGCTTCGCCACAGTCTTCCGGCGGGCAGTATTGCGGATTGTTGGCGTTCTCTTTGTTATCGCCGTAGTAGCTGACCGGACCGATTATCTGCCCAGTTGCATTGACCATGAGCGTACCATTGGCATGCATCCCGCCGATCACATCCATGGTGGAGCCGGTACGCTTCAACGTACATTCGGTGTCCGGGCTGATGTTGAATGCCGCGCGAAGGCCGGGCAGTTCGTCATCGCTCAGGCTGGCAGAACCGTAGTTCGGGTTGCACGCGCCGACGGCGTAGCTGGTAGCCGCCAGCGGACCGTCATACACGACGCCCAGGAACGACGCCGGAATGCGCCCGGTGACGATCACCTCAACAAAGCAGCCGATGCAGTCTTCCGTACCAGCTTTGTCGTGGGCGGCGCGCGTGGGCGGCACGTTCACCTGGACCTCGACATCTTCGTCTTCGTTGTCGAAGCCGTTGGCGCGCGCGGTCGCCAGGCCGATATTGAGATAATTGGCATCATCCCGGCACATGGCGCGGGCCGCGGCAATCGCGGCGGCGTCGGCGGCGTTCTGCGTTTCGCGGCTGAGGAACAGCAAGCGCCCGCCGTCAATCGCCAGCCCCATGATTGCGATCAGCGCCATCGCCGATATC
>CAZMNL010000050.1:7452-12548 GCA_964567525.1 uncultured Anaerolineaceae bacterium | reverse complement strand
CACACGCCGTCCACCTGCGCGCGCACGCGCCACCAGTGCTGGCCGAGCGCCATGTCATTCCCCGGCTTGAAGCTGGTTTGTTTGGAAGTCAGCAGTTCGTCGATCACCAGCGTGCCGAAACCGGCGTCCCTGGCGACCTGTAACCGGTACTGCTGCGCGCCGCCGGTCTTGTTCCAGCGGAACTTGGGCGTCAGGCTTTCGATGTGTTCGGCGTTGGTGGGGGACTTGAGCAGCGTCAGTTCGAACATGCTGACCAGGCTCCACTCGCCCCAGTCGCCCGCCGCGTTCCGTGCTTGCACCCGCCACCAGTATTCGCCGAACGCCAGCGCGTCCAGGTCTTCGACGCGGTGCGAGCGCGAGGTGGTCGTGATGTCGATCACCACGCTGCCGAATGCCGGATCGCTGGCGACCTGCAAATGATACAGGGATGCATCCTTGACCCGGCTCCAGGTGAACTTGGGCGTGGTGTCGGTCGTCGTGCGGTGGTCACGCGGCGAACTCAGCGACGGGGTAGCGGGAACCACGATATCTAACTGCGTATTGACCGTCAGCGCCCATTTGTCGCTCCAGGGGCCATAAACCAGGTCGGCATTACGCCCGCGCACGCGCCAGTAGTGCGTCGTCTCGTCGTCCAGGTCGCCGGTGGGCGTGTAACTCGTGCCTGCCTGCGTGACGCTAAACGCTGGGCTGCCGAAGTTTACATCATCGTCGATCTGTATCTGGTACTGCTGCGCGCCTGCGGCCGCATACCAGTTAAACGTTGGTGTCACGTCCTGCGTGTGGGAGTTCTTCGCGGGGGAGGCCAGCGTAGGCGCGTCTGGAATGGTATCGACCGTCACGGTCCAGATCGCGCCCCAGGGTCCCCACTGCGCTAAGGCATCGCGTGTGCGCACACGCCAGTAAAATGTCGTCTGGTCGGTCAGCGCGCCCGGCGTGTACTCGGTCGCTGCCGTGATCGTGTCCACATCGGGGCTAAGGAAACTGGCGTTATCGTCGATCTGAAGCTGGTAGTCCTGCGCGTCTGTGACCGGGTTCCAGTCAAACAACGGCGCAGTAGTTGTCACCCGGCTGCCGTTCATGGGGGCAACTAGGTCCGGGCTGTCAAGCACTTCGCCTGCGTAAAACATCATTGACAGACCCGACGCGCTGATGTTGCTGATCTGTACGCCGGTATCCGCTGAAGTGAAGTACGACGAACTGTTGGGTGTGCTGTTAAAGTCGAATGCCGTGTTGCTGGTCGATCCGGGGAACGGATCGCCCATATCGCCACCAGAACCCAGGCTTCTCTCCAGGTGCAATTGACCGTCGGCCTGTTCCAGCGCGACGCGGAAATGCTTCGTGCTGCCGGAGCAGGTGTAATTGTCGTGGTTTCTGCATTCGTACCGGTTGCTGCTGAACAGGTTGCCGTCCACGTGCCAGATCAACAACCCGTGACCCGGCAGCGCGCTATCCGAGCCTAGCTTTTGCCGATTTTCGAGCAACCAGTATTCGTTCGACTGGCCGGAGTCAAGGCGATACAGCGCGTTCGTGCGATTCTGCGTGATATTGTTAATCGTAAAGGTGTTGTTTTGGCCGGTGATATTGATCACCGGGTTGAATTCGAGGAACTCGCGCGACCACGCATCCGGCAGCGCGGGCGTATTGCCGAGACTGCCGTTCCACGAACCGCCAGACATCAGGCTCCAGTTACCAACGCCATACGAGGAGTTGTCGATGTCGTACAGGTCGGGCAGGCCGAAGGCGTGGCCCAACTCGTGCGCGTAGACGCCGTGCGTCATGTCGCCGGGAAAAAACCAGTATTCCGGCTCGGTGGTGTACGACCCGACCCGCACGCCATCCACCAGCGGCGAATTGTAGGTCCACCACGAATGCGACCAGACCATATTTGGATTGCCGCCGTTGGCTTCCGCGCCGGACCCGGAGTGAATGATGAATACCGTATCAACCCATCCGTCGCCGTTGTTGTCATACTGCGAAAAATCCACATACGGATCGACCATCGATACTATGTCTTCGGTGAGGCGCTGGCAGTTTTTCGGATACGCGCCTGTGCAGTTCTGCCCGTTCACATAGTAGCTGTACGAGTTGGGCGCGGTCTGCCAGCCCAACGTGCTCGGCAGGTGCAGCGTCACAATGTCCAGCACGCCGTAAGACGCTTCCAGGTAGTAACTGCGCACCGAAGGTCCCGCCGCGTCAAACATCAGGTCGTCAAAGAACGTTGTATCCATCACCGAAGCCGGGTTATCCGAAAATTCGACCAGGATCGCCAGCGTGCGGAACGGGGTTGACGGGGCCGCGTCCAACGTGGGATCAAAGCGTGGCGCGGATAACTGCAAGTCCATACGCGGGCCGGGCGCGAACGAGCGCACCGGGTCCAGCGCGGGGATGTAGTCCGCCAGCGAGTCATAGCCCTGCGCTTTGATCGCACTCCACGTTTGATCGGTGGGGACCATCACACGCAGCGGGCCTGGTTCCGGCCCGGACCATCCGTAATCCGGCGCGCTGTCCGGTGGGGTAGAGGGCGTGTTTTCCTCCGCACTTGTCGCGTTCAGCGGGGCCAACCCTACGGTTATCAGTGTTAGAACGATAGCCAACGTCAACAAGTTCGCCGCAGCAGAGCGAACGCGCCGGGCACGATGGAACAATACACGCAATTTCATACAGATATCCTCTAAAAGCCAGAGATTATGCCAACAAGTGTACCCAGTATAGACTATCTCGCCTGTTTTTTCCCCCCCTGACAAGTAGGGATTCTGTGAAAAATTGTATACAACAGGCGGGGGAATAGTTCCAATTTCCTAACCGGTTGTTTGTGCGGGATGATCAATACCGGCAGTTAAAGCTGTGGTATACTCCGGCACGCAGCAAACGGCCCGTTATATTCCCTGGATTGGAAGAATACCATGTCGCTGACCGAACTGACCATCGTCGAGGCGCATGACCGGCTGCGTGCCGGGGCGCTCACGGCGGTTGAATTGACGCAGGCGCACCTGGACCGCATCCGGTCGCTTGATGCCCAGGTTCACGCCTTTCTCACCGTCACCGAGGAACAGGCGCTCAGCGCCGCCGCCGCCGCCGATCAACGGCTGGCACAGGGCGAGGATGCGCCGCTGCTGGGTATTCCGCTGGCGATCAAGGACGTGCTGACTACGCAGGGCGTACCGACCACCGCCGGATCGCGCATTTTGCAGGGCTTTTCCCCGCCCTATACCGCCACCGCCGTACAAAAACTGTTTGACGCGGGCGCGATCATGCTGGGCAAAACTAACACGGACGAGTTTGCTATGGGGTCTTCGACCGAGAATTCCGGCTACGTTACCACGCATAACCCCTGGAAACTGGACCGGGTGCCGGGCGGCAGCAGCGGCGGCAGCGCGGCGGCGGTCGCGGCGCACATGGCGCTGGGCGCGCTCGGCACGGATACCGGCGGCAGCGTGCGCCAACCGGCGGCATTTTGTGGTATCTCCGCGATCAAACCGTCTTACGGACGGGTGTCGCGTTACGGGCTGATTGCATTCGCTTCCTCGCTGGACCAGATTGGTACGTTCGCGCGCACGGTCGAAGACCTGGCGCTGTTGCTCGGTGCAATTGCGGGGCACGATCCGCGCGATAGTACCAGTATGAACGTGCCTGTGCCGGATTATTGCGCTGCGTTGACCGGGGATATCAGCGGGCTGCGCGTGGGCGTGCCGCGCGAATACTTTATCGAGGGCATCCAACCGGATGTTGAACACGCGATCCGGGCTGCCGTCGAACAACTGGCCGCGTTGGGGGCCGACGTGCGCGAGATCAGTCTGCCGCATACCGAATACGCGCTGCCGGTGTATTACCTGATCGCGCCGTCGGAGGCCTCCGCCAATCTCGCGCGCTTTGACGGCGTGCGCTACGGCCCGCGCCAGTCCCAGGGGGCGATGTGGGACACCTACAAAGCGACACGCGGCGAGGGCTTTGGCGCGGAAGTCAAACGGCGTATCATGCTCGGTACCTATGCGCTCTCGGCGGGATACTACGATGCGTATTATCTCAAGGCGCAGAAGGTCCGCACGCTGATCAAGCAGGACTTCGACCGCGCCTTTGAAGATGTGGACGTAATCGCCTCACCGACGACGCCGACAACGGCGTTTCGCATCGGCGAAAAATCAAACGATCCGCTGGAAATGTATCTCTCGGATGTGTTCACGCTGTCGGCGAGTCTGGCGGGGATTCCGGGCGTGGTGGTCCCATGCGGGTTTGACGGGGACAACCTGCCCATTGGGTTACAACTGCTTGGCCCGGCATTCGACGAAGCGATCACGCTGCGCGCTGCCCACGCTTACCAGCAGGCGACCGATTGGCACACACGCACCCCCGCGCTGTGAGCCTGGACACGCAGGATCAACGGAGACCGGCGGAGTCCGGTTACGACTCCGCCGGTCATTCGTCGAGTTCCGGCGGCGCAACCTGTGCCGCTTCCGCAATCGCTGCGGCCCAGTCCTGCACATCCCGCACCATAAACCCGATGGCGTCCTGATCCGCGCCCGCGTGATAATGCACCACCAGCACCGGGAAACCGGGTCGGTAGCTGTGTTTCCAGCTTTTGCGCAGTTCTACCCCGGTGATGTCTGTAAGTGGGATGATGAACTCGCTGCGCGGCAGGATGCGCCTGAAACGCAGGTCGATATGGGTCAACGCGAGCAAACCGTTCCCCTTAACCGGAATATTGATGCTGGCGTGCCCGCGATAGTTCGCCGATGCCGGTTCTCTAATGAACGTTACGCCCGCGTCGCGCCAGCGTTGTGCTTCGCGGCGCAGCGTCAGGGTGAGCAGCAGCAAAGCGCCGCCCAGAATGATCAAAATCACCAGCGCCGTACTGCCCAAAATCAACCATAGTGACATTGTAATCCGCCATGAACACGCTAAAGCTGGTACGTACCGCCCGGATCGAGCACGACGGGGACCGCGCTGGTTTCGTTCTGCACACGCTGCGCCCATGCAGCGGCATCCTGCGCAATCGGATCGAAGGTGTTGTAATGTGTCGGGATCACGGCGGTTGGGTTGAGCAGATCAATCGCCTTGAGCGAGGTCGCCGGCCCCATCGTGAAGTAATCGCCAATCGG
>CAZMNL010000050.1:0-7442 GCA_964567525.1 uncultured Anaerolineaceae bacterium | reverse complement strand
ATGAATAGAACCACCCGTCATCAGATATCGCCAGGTCGATTCCGTGTGCGCCGATCCACTGCATCTCAAAGAAGACGGTTGTATCGCCCGCGTGATAGAGATTCTTTCCTTCGTTGGTGAAGATCAGAATACCGTTGGGCTGCCCACCATACGATCCATCCGGCAGTGATGAGCTGTGATGCGCGATGGTCAGTTCCACGCGCCCAAATGGAAGTTGTACCCCGCCGCCGGAATTCAACGTGTGAACGTGTTCAACCCCTTGTTTGTTTTGCAGCCACGATCCCACCTCAAAATTCGCTACGACGGTGGCCTCGGTGCGCCGGGCAATCGCCGCCGTATCGCCCACGTGATCTCCGTGCCCGTGCGAAAGCAGGATGAAATCCGCCGCGATGTCGTCAGCGGACGCTGCCGCCAGTGGGTTGCCGGTCAGAAACGGGTCAATCAAAATCTGATATGGCCCCATCGTGATTTGAAATCCGGAATGGCCTAACCATGTCACCTGGATCGCCATCAAAATAATCTCCTTATCAAAACTCTGTCTGCACGCTTATGATATCAAGTATACGCACAGCGGCGCACCCTAGCAATTCAGATTGAAACAAAGGGTGCATTCCAGATTGGCGGCAAAAAGGCAATTCACCACAGAGAACACAGAGTACACAGAGCAACAAAAGAAAAGTGAAGGGAGAGATATCGGGCAGGCGTGGCGGGCCGTTTGCCCCCGCTTTTCTCTGCTTTTTCCTCAAGAAACCTTCTCCGTGTGCTCTGTGGTAAGATTTTTCGCCCCGGATTTGAAACACGCCCTGAAACTGAAACAAATCCAGGCGCGGGTAAGTATTCCTCAAATGTTTGGTTTCGTTGAACAGAATGTCTACAATTTAGGCGCTGCACATCATGTGGGGAAATCAAAACAAATCCGCCCGTTTATTTTCGGGTTATAATAGATATAATTAAGCTTGCCTTGCGGACCTGAATTGCCGTCAATCATCGTGGTCATAGTGTGTGGGGAAACACGTCATGCCAAAAGTGTTAATCATTGAAGATGAAGCGACCTTCCGAGAGTTCATGTCGTTGGCGCTGAACATGGAAGGTTATCATGTTGAATCGGTATCCAGTGGAGAGTCGGCACTGCGCACCTTGAATGAGAATCCCCCCGATCTCGTTATGCTGGACTTGAGTATGCCCGATCTCAGCGGGTGGGACATTCTGCAATACATCCGCACCGCGCCGGAACTGAACCAACTCCCTGTTGTAGTTGTCACTGCCAACGCCGATGAAGATACACGCCGCCGCAGCCACCGCGAACACGTGGATGCGCTGCTGGTCAAACCCGTCAGCCTGGATGAAATTCTGGCTGTATTGCAGAATTTGCTGCCCTGATACCGTGAGGTATCCGTATGACAGTCGTCTTGGACAAGCCCTCGTGATCTCGCTATAATGCCCCCGCTTTGCAGTCGTCCAGACACCCACAGAAATTGGTTTTCCGCCGGTTGTGAGCCGGATGGAGTAATTGCGTATGTCTGAGAATTCCTATTCTAATGTGCCGCATTTACCGGATGACCCGGAGCAGCAGACGCCGCCGCCCGCGTTTCACATGGATGAACCACCTATCGCTGAAGAAGACACGCGGCCTAAGGCTCCGGCTGTTGTGCCGGAGATGTTGCCACCGCAGGGAATCCCCCAGGCTCCGGCGCATTTACCCATTGATGCGCAGACCGCCAGCCTGCTCGCCGATCCTGACGAGTGGGCGACGGGCCGGATTCGCGCCATTGAGGACGGTGAACCGGCGCGCGGGCGGGCGCTGCTGCTGGTGGTTGTTATGGCAGGTACCGTATGCCTGTGTATGGCCATGATCGGGTTGGCAAGTTTTGCCGGTTATCGTGATGGGCTGGCGACCAATGACGCCCGCGTAACACAAACACTGGCGACTGGCATTGCGGAACAATACGCCACCGGGGCCGCTGATTTGCAGGCAGGCTATGCTGAGTTGGCTGCGGCGCGCTTTGAGTGGATTGTCGAGACGATCCAGGCCCCGACCCAGTACGCGCTTGATAGTCCTGTTCAACTGGCAGTTGCGCGCACGATTGCGGCGTATACCCCTACATCTATGCCTACCTTGACTCCAACCGCGTCACCCAGCCCAACAGTGACCTTAACACCGCCACCATCGCCCACATCACCCACCACCCCAACGGCGGACCCACTGCAAGACCCGGCCTATTTTTACGAACAGGCTACAACCGCCATGCGTGTCTCACGTTACGAAGACGCGCTTGAATGGTTGGATGCTTTGATCGCGCTCGACCCGACATACCAGCGGGCCGAAGTCAACGATATGCTGCTGCGCGCGCTCACCCAGCAAGGGCGCATATACCTGTTAGGGGCCAATGAAGATGGGCAGGACCGGCTCTCGCGCGGTGTGTACCTGATCTACCGCGCGGATGATATCGGCACTGTGGAACCGGACTGGCTGTTGGGACAGGCTATTTTTGTCGAGCGCTACGTCAACGCGCGAAACTACGTGAACGGCGGCAACTATGGTGCAGCACTCCCGGTGTTGGAAGGTCTATGCACAGAAAACTGTGATTGGAGCTATGGCGGGGTGAGTGTGCGCGATCTTTTGTGCAGGGCAGAGCCAGGTCACACGCGCTGCAATTAAAACGTCAATAAATATCCGCGAGAATTTCATCCACAATCACCAGGAAATCGCTGGGCATGACCGGTTTTGCCACCCAACAATCGATACCGAGCGCCTCAACTTCAGGGACCATGTTGGGGCGCGCTGTCAGAATCATCACCTTCATGTGGTCCAGACGTGGAATGCTGCGCACGTATTGCAGCACGTCATAACCGGACACTTCTGGCATTGCCAGGTCAAGGATCAGCAAATTGGGAGTCATTTCATCCAGAATATCGAGCGCCAGCGCTCCCCCATTCGCCTGAATAATATCACAATTCAACCGTTCGATCAGGTTGGAAAACAGCCGCAATAACCCCGGCTCGTCATCCACGATCAAGATGAGTGGTCTAGACACCGTTGTACGCATCCTAACACTAACTCGTATCGATCACATCTTAATTGAGACAGTAGTCGATACCAGAACACAGGCATAGAAAACTCGTGTACCAACCGCACGTTATACTGCCAGCATCTCCTGAACGATCTCAAGAAAAACCGTCGGGCGTACCGGTTTGTTGACCCATTTATCCGAGCGCAGCAGAATATCATCCTCATCGTGGACAGCCGAGGGGCCAAGCGCCGTCAGGATCATCACGCGCATGGTATCCAGACGCGCTGTCTGGCGCACGAATGCCAGCACATCCCGCCCGCTGACTTCAGGCATTGCCAGGTCAAGCACCAGTAAATCCGGCGTTTCATGGCGCAGGGCGTCAATCGCTGCCGCGCCGCCGTCGATCTCGATCACGTTACAGCCTGACCGCCGGATCAGCCCTGCAAATAGCGTGAGCAAGCCCTTTTCATCATCCACAATCATCACTGTTGCATCACACACGGCCATTGGGACCACTCAACCCTACCGTAAACCGGCTTATGCGTTACGTGTCTCAATATCGCGCAGGACCGCGCGCACCGGGCTGCCGCACACCCCGGTTAACTTGAGCGGTAGTGCGATCAATTCATAAACACCATCCGGGACACCTGCCAGACACAGATTTTCCAGGTTAAGCATGTGGTGCGCGTGCAGCCGGTGATGGCACGGCAGCGTGGTGCTGGTGAATTCATCGACCGAGGGGCTGTCCAGCCCCAACAGCACGACATGCTGCGCTGCCAACCAGTCGATCAATTCGACCGTCGGATACGGAAAATCTTCCGGCCATGCGTCATCGGGTACATCGCTTACCCAGGTGTGGATCAGCAGGCGTTGTATGCCGGTCAGATCGTGCCCGTCGAAATCCGAGGGGACGATACCGCCCGACTGCCGCTTGAGCGTGACGACGTGGGCTGGCCCCAGGTATGCATGCAAATCCAGCGCCGCAGGGTGTGCGCCTGCGGCATCGTAATGATAGGGCGCGTCCGCATGGCTGCCGGTATGCGGACTAAGCGTGATGGAAGTCAGGTTCACGGATGCCCCATCGGACAGGCTCAGGTTGTGCGTATACTGGTAACGTGTGTCACCGGGCCAAACGGCAATCGCCGGTGACACCGTCCGGCTGATATCATATACACGAGATGCAGGTAGCTGGCTCATAAGGTTTCCGGCCCAGGAAAGAAGTGGTTTAGGCTACGCCATAAAAATAATTGCCCCATCCCCCACAACCCCTTCCCTGAGGGAAAGGGAGCAAAAGCGAACAAACGAGACATTTAGTTTTTTGGGATCAGCCTTACTCTATTATACGCCATCTTCTCACGTCACAAATGACTGTTGACCTGCGTAGTCCTGCCATGCACCGCTGGTGATAATATTCTGTATGGCATGGATCACCGCCCGTACTTCGTCATCACTGTTGTAGAAGTGCGGCGACACACGAATACCGGCATTCGCGCGATAATCAATCACGATATTGCGCGCAAGCAAAGCGCGTGAGACTTCATAGGCGTGTGGTGGGTTGACGGTCACAGTTCCCCCGCGCGTTTCTGGGACCACAGGTGAGTTTACTTCAAATCCCGCTTCTTGCGCCAGTTCGATCAATAACGCAGTCTGGTGCATGGACTTCGCGCGGATATTCTCCACACCAACCTGACGGATAATCTCAATGCCGGGACGGTTGGCGTACAGGCTGGGGATCGCGGGCGTGCCACTTAAGAACCGGAAGGCATCCTCGCGCCAGTCCATCTCCTCGACCTCAAAGGCAAAGGGGCGCTGGTGCGCCATCCAGCCGGTCATGCCGGGTTTGAGCGTCTTAAGGTAATCTTCGCGCGCATATAGGAATACGCCCCCCGGACCGCCGCACATCCACTTCAACACGCCCGCAAGATAAAAATCAACATTCAACGCGCTGACATCAAACGGCACAATCCCCGCTGCGTGATAGCCATCCAGGATCACTATCGCGCCAACCTGGTGTGCTTTTTCGATGATCGGCTGCACATCGAGGATATACGCGCTGCGGAACAACACATGGCTGATCGGCACGAGTAAAGTGCGCTCGTCGATGGCGTCGATGATCTTGTCCACCGGAACGGTGATGCCATCGTCTTCACTTTCCACCATGTGTAGTTCAATATGTGGCGGCAGCATCCCGCGCAGGACGTAATACACAGAGGGGAAAATGCCGGACTCAATCACGACTTTGTTACGTGGACCATCAAAATTGAGCGCGGATAATAACACCGCTTGGGCCAGCGAAATATTCTGGTGCATCGAAACCGTGTTTCGCGGCGCGCCGATGATCTCGGCGACCATATTGCCGGTTTCGACGTTCATATCCCACCACCCCTCGCCCCAGGCCCGCACTCCGCGCGCGGCCCAGGTCGCCGCGTATTCGTGCAGACTGTCGTACACGGCACGCGGCATCGCGCCGAGTGAATTACTGACCATGTAGGTTGTTTCACTGAGGATCGGGAATTGTTCGCGCCATTTGAGTAGGATATCAGCAGTTGCAGTCACGGTGGATTCCTCACATTGTTACAGATCGCACATAACCAGGATTCATTGTACGCCAACTTATCACACACGCCAAGTTATGCGGAGTTGGGGGGCAGGGGGCTACTCTCAAAAAAAACAGGTTACCCGAAATTGGGACAAGAATCAGCGAGGTTCAACGGGGGTAAGAACGGGCATTGCATTTGTCAGATGATGTTGGTGGTGCTGGTCACCAGGCTGAAAGATGAATACACTTTTTCGGTGACATCGCGAGCTGGTGTGCGGTAAGTGGACGTACCGCCCTCGCAATCCCGGTCGTTTGCGGATAGACCAGGGACATTGAGTTCTTCAACACCGCGCATTCCCATCAGGAGCTTGAACAAAAGATTCCTGTTCCAGG
The DNA here is from genome assembly GCA_964567525.1 of uncultured Anaerolineaceae bacterium. GTDB lineage: Bacteria > Chloroflexota > Anaerolineae > Aggregatilineales > Aggregatilineaceae > CAYRNY01. The sequence goes on along the minus strand of CAZMNL010000050.1, from coordinate 1,499 downwards.
GATGGCCCACGAAACTACGGGGCCTGCGCGCTGTCGCAAGGGGTTGGGCGGTATCATCCACGACTATTGCCGCGACGCGGTGTAAGGCGAAAACCCGCTATTGCGCTCATTTTTTGAGACTATGTGCTGGATGTTCTCGTGAAAAACGTTTTTTGCTGCCGCACCTCGGTGGTTTCGCCGGTGATCTCGAAATAACCTTTGCAGAGGATATGCTCTGCTGAATTACCGATCAGAACGTCGATACGGCCTGGCTCTACCACGTAACGCATTTCTCGGTCATAAAACGCGAGCAAGTCCACCGGTAGCTCGAAAGTGATTGTCTTACGCTCGCCGGGATCGAGGCTCACGCGATGGAACCCCTTGAGTTCTAATACCGGACGTGTAACGCTGGCAATCTGGTCGCGCACATACAATTGTACAACTTCATCACCGGTGCGATCTCCGGTGTTGGTCACATTGACACAGATGGTTACAGTGTCATCCACCCCTGCGGTCTCTTGATCGATGTGCAAATTGTCGATCTCGAACTGCGTATAGCTCAGACCAAACCCAAACGGATATAACGGGTGGACGCTCGTATCGACATAGTGCTCTTTCCAGTGCGAGCGGTTGCCAGATGGTTTGTGGTTATAGAACAATGGAATCTGCCCAACATCACGCGGGAACGTGACCGGCAGTTTGCCGCCGGGATTGTAGTCCCCCAATAGTACATCCGTGACCGCATTTGCGCCCTCTTCGCCCGGAAGCCATGCTTCCAGGATCGCAGGAACATGTTCGGCTGCCCAGGTGATTGTCAACGGACGACCGTTGATGAGCACCAGCACGACGCGAGTTCCGGTCGCGACTATGGCGCGCAGCAAATCTTCCTGCACACCGGGAAGATTTAAGTTCGCGCGGTCGCGTGCTTCGCCGCAGGTGCAGTCATCCGTCAAGCCGGACTTGTCGCCCAGCGCGAGGATCGCTATGTCGGCCTGCTGCGCCAGCGCAACGGCTTCATCAAAACCACTGGTAGAGTCATCCAATACGTCACAGCCTTTTGCATACTGCACGTCTGCGCCAGGGAGCTTGTGGCGAATGGCTTCCAGCAGGGTAAGCATTTCGACCGGGCGCTCGACGGATTTCAGTTGGTCGGGTTTGCCTGTGTTAAACGCGTCATTTTCGAGCAAAGTCTCGATATGGGCGGGGTAGGAATAATCGCCCATCAGGTTGCGCACGGAGTCGGCATTCGGCCCAATCAACGCAATACGAGCAGTTTCTTTGCTGAGCGGCAGCAGATCGTCCTCGTTCTTGAGCAGAACCATGCTCTCGCGCGCGAGCGCCAATGCGATCTGGCGTTGGTCGGGCGTGTCGAAGACTGTGATCGCGCTGTGTGGATCGACATACGGCTGCTCGAACAGCCCCAGGCGGAATTTCATTTGCAATACGCGTTTTACTGCCGCATCCACCAACGCGATATCGATCTGACCGGACTCCAGGCCAGCTTTCAACGGATCGCCGTA
>CAZMNL010000049.1:11840-12671 GCA_964567525.1 uncultured Anaerolineaceae bacterium | reverse complement strand
CTGGACGCCTACCCGCGACGAAGCGATCCTGGCCGGAAACCTGCTCAAACACGCCGATGTGGTCGTCAGCCCCGGATCAACGATGTCCATCGAACCCGCGATATTCGACACGCCCACCGTTGTCCCGGTCTTCAATGAATATATGCCCGATGTGTTTGAAGCGTATTTTGAGCGCACCTGGATCAAGCAGCATTTCAGCCGTCTGCATACAAACGACTGGGTGCCGGTCGTGCGCAGCGGCGGCGCGATGATCGACGCGATTAACACGGCCCTTGCTGATCGCGCATGGTATCGTGAGGGGCGCGCGCACATCCGCGCGGAATTCCTCGGCCCGCTGGATGGTCATGCGACGGAGCGCCTGGCGCGGTTTATCCTGGAAAATGCCTGATACGTCCGCACTCAACCGCCGGTCGATCCATCCGTCACGCTGCGCCCGGACCACAAACGGGCAGTTCGAAAACAAACGTTGCCGTGTCTGTCCCGGCCTCTGCCCAGATACGACCCCCATGCAGCAGCAGCATGTGCTGTGCGATGGACAGGCCCAACCCACTGCCACCGCGATCACGCTCGCGCGATTCTTCGGTCCGCCAGAACGGATCAAACACGCGCGCGGCTTCTTCAGCCGTTAACCCTTTGCCGGTGTTGATGACGGCATACCGCACACGATCATTTTCGCGCCGTACCTGGACGGTGATCGTGCCATGCTCCGGCGTGTGGCGCAGCGCATTGGTCAACAGATTGCCTAATACCTGCTGCATACGGTCCACATCGACCTCAACCAGCGGCAATGGATCCAGCCAATCGGATTGGAGCGTTACGTTCGCGTCGGTG
>CAZMNL010000049.1:0-11830 GCA_964567525.1 uncultured Anaerolineaceae bacterium | reverse complement strand
CGAACCGCATCGTGATCGTGGACCAGTCATGGCCGTTCGCGTCGGTGGCGAGCGGATCAAAACTCACAATGGCGCGGCGCACCAGTTCTCCAGCGGGAATACGGGTGCGTTCAAGCGGAAGCTGCCCGGCTTCTGCGCGGGTCAGCAAGCGCAGATCGTCCACCAATCGCGTCAGGTAGATGGTGCGGTCATACGCCACCGCGAGATGTGCGGCATCCAGCGGGAAGACGCCATCGAGCATCGCTTCCAGGTGGCCGCGCAGCACGCTCACCGGCGTGCGCAGTTCGTGCGCGATATTGGCGGCCATGTGTTGTCGCAGCGTTTCACCCTCCGCCAGATCGCGCGACATGCGGTTGAATGCATTTGACAGTGCGGCGATCTCGGCGGCTCCATGAGTCGTGACCTGGTGACCGAGTTGGCCTTGCGCCAGCCGGTGCGCCGCCTCGGTCAGAACGCGCAGCGGGCGCGTAAGCTGCCACGCCAGCAGCCCGGCCACGAACACCGCCAGCAGCGCCGCACCGACCGCCGCACCAATAAGCCACCGGGTGGTTTCGGTTAGAAAGCGCTCTTCGGTTTCGCCGAGCGCCTGTTCTCCCGGTGAAACCTGCACCACCCAGCCCACCAATTCTTCGTCTACCATCAACTGAATGGCGCGCGCGCGCACGGCCTCATCAAGCACGCTGCCGATCTGCTCTGCATCGGTGGCGAGCACGACTACCCCCGTTTGATCCGCAAGCAGCACCGTCGCTCCGCCGCGCCCACGCCCGGCCCGGTTCTGGCCCTGACCGCTGCCCATGCCCGATCCCGACCCCGCCCCGGACCCCGATCCCGGCCCCGGCAGGAGCGTTTCCGCCCCGGCCCAGGTCTGGTTTTCGGCGTAATGCTGCTGCAACGCTTCGATCATTTCGGGCGCGAAGAACTCTGTGTCCTGGCGATTCAGGTAGGCGCGAAAACTGTGCTCGGTGGTGTTCTGTACAATCAGGGCAATCACCCCCACCGCTACCAGCACCACGATCAAAAACGCCGCCGCCAGCCGCACCCAGAGTCTATTCATTGCCCAGGTTTCCCATACGGTAGCCAACGCCGTACACGGTTTCGATATACTGCGGTTCGCGTGGATCAGTCTCGACTTTGGCGCGTAGATTTTTTACGTGTACGTCGATGGTGCGCTCGTACCCGGCAAACGCTTCCCCCTGGATCCGTTCGAGCAGCTCCATTCGGGTGAAGACCCGCCCCGGACGCTGGATCAGCACGGCCAGCAGGTCGAACTCGCTGGGAGTCAGTTCGATGCGCTGCCCGGCGAGCCGCACCTGTCGCGTTTCGGCGTTGAGTTCCAGTTCACCCACGCGCCGGATCGCCGGTTCTGCTGCCAGATCGCCATACGCGCGCCGCAGCACGGCCCGTACCTGGGCCACCAGCACACGCGGGCTGAACGGCTTGGTAACGTATTCGTCGGCCCCAATCTCCAACCCGGTGATTTTGTCAACATCATCAATGCGCGCCGTCAGGAACAGGATCGGCACGTCGCTCTCGCGCCGGATCATGCGCGCCGCCTCCCAACCGTCCATCTCCGGCATCATCACATCCAGGATCACCAGGTCGGGCTGTTCGTGCCGGAACGTGAACAGCGCCTCACGGCCATCGCGCGCGGTGAAAACCTGCATTCCGGCGTCTTCCAGATACGCGCGCACCGTATTCAGCAAATGCTGTTCATCATCGGCCACCAGGATTTTTCGGCTCATTCGGCACATCCATTTCGCTCTGCCGGGCCGCGCCGGGCGTGTGTCGGCAGCCCCAACAGGCGTTTGGTCTGGCACACGAGCCATTTCCAGTGGAACAACAGGTGAACCACCACTAACACGCCCATCAGAACGCCGGACCAGTTATGCAGCTCGCGCATGTCGGAGCGCACCAGCCCGATCACCGCCTGTGACGAGCCTATCTCGCCGCGCCCGCCGCGATAGTGTGTGCCGCCATCCGGGTAAACCTGCCACAGCAGCAGGCCGGATACAAAAACCACCAGCAGCAGCCCCAGGATGATCATATCCAGAATGAAATTGGTACGCGGTTTGACTGTCATGTGTCATTCTCTTTCAAACTCAGGTTATGCAGTTTCCGCCGCAATGGTTTTAACAGCGTGGCGCGCAGGTTTTGCGGAGTCAGCGGAGTCATCAGTAAACAGTTTTCAGTTAGGCTACGCCAAGAAAATAATTACCCCATCCCCCACAACCCCTTCCCTCAGGGAAGGGGAGCAAAGGCCAACGCATTTGGGTGATTTATTTCCTGGATCAGCCTTATCAGTGTGTCTGGCCGTGACGTTGGCACCCGATTCTACTGATTACTGAGCACTGAGAACTGTAGACTCATCCCAGCATAGCTCCCAAAAACACGCGCCATCGAAAAGTGCATAACTTCAATCAAAGATATATGGTTTACGGTGTGTTGACATCGGCGATCACGGGCGCGGTCGGCTCCCAACTGCGCAGATACGCGGTCAGCGCGGCCATGTCATATTCGGACAGTCGCCCACCCCAGGCGGGCATCCGCGTGCCAGGGACGCCCAGCGCGATGATCTGCTCGATGGCGGCGTCCGGTGTGCCGGTCAAAAACCCCTGGCTGTTCAGCGGCGGGGCCATCGGCGTCCCATACCCCTGTGCGCCGTGACACTGCGCACACGTCAGGCTGTACAGCCATTCCCCGTGTGCCAGGGTTTCGGGACTCATATCGAGCGGCGCAGCTTCGATCACCGGCATCTCGATCCCGGCGGCGTCCAGTTCTTCCCAGCGGCGGATCAGCGTCGTTACTTCTGCGATCTCATCAATCGTCAGTGCGCTGCTCCAACCTGCCATCAACGTACCGGGGACGCCGTTGTTGATCAGGCGGATCACCTCATCATCGGACATTCTCGCGCGCAGCGTGTCGCTGTTGACCGCCGGAGCCAGTGCCGTTTCCTCACCGTTTGCGCCATGACAGGCGGCGCATTCCTCGACGTAGGTCGTCAAGCCGTTCGCCAGCAGCGCGCCATCCGGCAGCGCGCGCACGGATACCAGCGTTTCTTCCGACAATTCCACGACGACCATTTCCGGCGGAGTCAGCCCTAACTCGTCCACGCGCGCGGCCACCACGCCCCAGTTGACGTACTCGATCAGTGTTACCAGGCTGTTGATCTCGGTCCGTGTGAAAATGCCGCCTTCGTCCACCGCGTAGGCTGCCATAGTCGTATTATACCGCCCGCGCTCGATGGTTTTGAAGATGTCATCCGCTTCCATCCCCGTACCGACCAGCGGCGGAGTCGCGCCCAGACCCTCGCCCGCCGCGCCGTGACAGATGGCGCAGTTTTCGGCGTAGAGATCAATACTCGTTCGGATAGCATCAATACGCTGTTCCTGTTCCGCCTGCGCCTGCTGATCGGATTCGCGCAGCAGGTTGACGCCCATCACGACCACGATCAACAGCGTCGCCAGAAAACCCATCCAGGCCATTTCGCGTGTCATGATCAGACCTCCGACGGGTACGCAATATCCGACGGGTTTACGTGGTCGCGCTTGATCGTCGTGCCGGTATCAACGTGAATTTCGCCGCCGGTGATCATGACCGTGAAGCGGTCCAACGGGCGCGGCGCGGGGGGGTTGATCACGTCCCCGTCCGGCTCAAAGGCGGACGCATGGCACGGGCATATGAACTTCCCTGCGCCCTGGTCCCAGGGGACCGCGCAGCCCAGGTGTGTACATTTGCGATAGAGCGCCAGCAGGCCGCCATCCGCCAGCCGCACCAGGAAAAAACGCCCCGCATTGACCGGGGTCACGCTGCCGGGCGGGAAGTCTTCGACACGGCCCACGTTAAAAACCCCGCCGAATTCGCCCGCGACGACTTTCGGCGCGAAAAATCTGTATGCCACCAGTGCGCCTTCGCCCACGACGAGCAGGCCCGCTACCCCCCAGGCCAGTTTCAGGAAATCGCGTCGGGTTGCTGTGGTTTGTTCTGTCATCGTTACAGAACCTCCCAGGGCCACATCAGGGCCATGCCTTCGCCACGAAATGCCACGCCGATCACCGTCAGGACGGCGAACGCAACCGCTAACAGGGTAAACACGCTTTGCCGTGCTTCGCAAGCTGACGCCCTGAACACGGTTCGCAGCGCCCGGTAGTACGCCAATAACAGCAGCAGCAGGATCGCCAGCGGGACCCAGCCATTGCTGATGATCGTGGGCAGGCTGGGCAGCAGCGCCGGAAAGTCGAGCAGATATTCGTCGAGCAGCACCAGCACCGGCGTCACGAGCAGGCCCACCAGCGCACCGATCACGGCCATGACTCGCCCCTTGCGCGACCGGAACCAGACTCCTTCCGCCGCCGTATCGAAACGCAGGTAAGGCAGTGCGGCGATCCCGGCCAGCGCCAGTCCGGGAATCACGATGGCCCCGAATACCGGGTGGAAGTGCAGCAGCAATTCCTGTAACCCCATAAAATACCACGCCGCTTTTGCCGGGTTCGGGCTGTGATCGGGGTTGGCGGCTTCTTCCAGCGGGGCATCGACCCACGTTGCCCAGGCGATGATGAGCGCCAGCATGACCAGTCCAAACACCAGTTCAATCGACACCAGGTGCGGGATCGTGGTCACTTTTTCCACGCGCCCGCCGTGATCTTCATCCAACGCGCGCGGAATGGTGAGCGTGTCTTTGCGCACGCGCCAGATATGAAACGAGATGATGAAAAACATGCTCAGCGGGATAATAGCGACGTGCAGGCCATAGAAGTTGGTGAGCGTCGCGCCGCTGACCTCCGGCCCGCCCAGGATCAGGCGGCTGATCGCTGGGCCAAGCACCGGGATATAGTCCAGTAGGCTGGTCCCTACCGTCACCGCCCAATAGGCCAGTTGGTCCCAGGGCAGCAGGTAGCCGGTGAAGTTGGCCGCCACGATCAGCAGCAGCAAAACCAGGCCCAGCACCCAGTTAAATTCGCGCGGCGGGCGGAACCCACCGGTATAGAAGACGCGCAGCATATTCAGCACGGCCACAACCAACAGCAGGTTGCCGCTCCAATGGTGCAGATTGCGCATCAGGCCGCCGAAGTGTACGTCGGTTTCCAGGCGCAGCATGTCATTGTAGGCGGTTTCCGGCGTCGGCGTGTAGACGAACATCAGCATCACGCCCGTCACCACCAGGATCATCACCAGCATGATCGCCAGCCCGCCCAGGCCCCAGGTATACGTGAATTTCAGGGCGGGCTTAGCCACTTTTGCCGGGTGAATGTGCAGCACCAGGTTGTTCAGCACAAACTTCATGCGGCTGCGATCATCCGCCAGCGGGAGTTTGTCCCGCTGGATGGAGTCGATCACGCGGTCGGGGAGTTTTTCCGGGCGGGGATCAAGCGCGGTCATTGGGACAGCTCCGCCTGAGCCTGGTTGCGGCCTCCCTGGTAGCCGTTGCCATTGCCGCCGCCGCCGCCGCCCGCATTACCCGCATTGCCACTGTTGCCGCTGCCACCGGTGCTGTTACCGCCGCCCGCGTTACCGTTACCACCCTGGCCCTGTTCCCCGTTGCGCCCCGGCCCGCCCCACAGAGGACGCCCGTTCGGGTCCAGCAGCATCAGGCGCTCGCCGGTCTGCACATTGGTGATCTCGCCCGCTTTGAACTGGGTCCCCTGCCAGTAACCGAGAACCGTGATTTCATCCCCAACGGCGAAGGTAATGTGTTGTGTATCTACGAAACTTCTCTGGCCGAGCTGCAAATTGATCGTTTCAGCATTCACGGTTTGCATGGTCAGCGCGTTACCGCTGGCAACCGTCACCACGCCCTCAATCGTGACCCACTCATCCGGCGCAACCAGGACCGCATCACCGCCGGCCTGCTGGCCCTGCCCGCCGTTACCGTTGCTGTTATTGGCCCCGCCGGACCACAGCGGCAGGCCGTCCGCCGTGCGCACTGCTAACTGTGTGCCGTCGGTCTTGCTCACCGAAACAGCATGGTACTGCTCGCCATTATAGAAACCGTCCACGCTGACGGTTTCACCCACCGCTAACGATACCGGCTGCTGCTGCCAGAACATCGACGGCCCCAACTCAACGTAAATTTCGCCGGACGTAGTGCCGGTGAGGAACATGCCGTTGGTATCAAACGCCGCGATCATGCCGCTGTCCTGCCAGGGTTCCCCGATCTGGCTTGACGCCTGCTGCTGTTGAATCGGTTGCACCGGCGCGACAGTGGGTGTGGCTGGCGGAACCGGCGTTTCGACAGTTGGCGTTTGAGTCGCGCTCATCGATTGCTGTACCGGGGCGGTTTGGTCCGTTTCCAATGCCAGCAATTGGTTTGCATCCACCGGTTTATTTGATTGCGACGCATCATAGAGGCCCACCGCCACCGCGCCCAATACGGTCAAGACCAGCAACCCCACGATTATCTTTTGCATAGCGATTGTCTCCTTCGGCTTTGCGTTCGTGATTTGCGGTGATTTTGCCAGCAGATTGTGTGGAACTTATGAAGATGTGATGTGGGAATTGTGGGGATTGCGGTGGAACGGTTTATCTCGCGGGTTTTCTCCAGGATTTACGCGGCGTGCCGGGTTTGCGCTAATATGGCGACACGCATATAATCCTTACACACTGAGCGGTGAGTGGTGGGGACCACGCAGTACATGTCTGTTGTAGATGATGTAAAATCCCGGATTGATATCGTTGACGTTATCTCCGAATATACGGCATTACAGAAGGCCGGGCGCAACTTTAAGGCGTTGTGTCCGTTCCACCAGGAAAAGACGCCTTCCTTTGTGGTATTTCCGGATACGCAGACGTGGCGTTGTTTTGGCGCGTGCAGCGAAGGTGGCGATATCTTCAGCTTTGTGATGAAGGCTGAGGGCTGGGACTTCAGCGAAACCCTGCGCGAAATGGCGAAACGCGCTGGGGTAGAACTCCGCCAGCAGAGTCCCCAGGAAGACGCCCAGCAAGCACAGCACGAACGCCTGCTCAATCTACTGACCGAAACAGCCCAGTTTTTCCATGACCAACTGCGCGATGCCCCGCAAGCGCAAATCGCGCGTGACTATATTTTTGATCGCGGCTTGACCCAGGAAACCGCCGAAGCTTTCATGCTGGGCTACGCGCCCGACGATTGGCGGCAGGCGCTGCATCACCTGCAAATGCGGGGTTATACGCAGGACGAGGTTATCGAGGCGGGCGTTGCCATCCGCAACGACAAAGGCAACGTCTACGACCGTTTCCGCCACCGGCTGGTGATCCCGATCCGTGATAACCGGGGTCGCACGGTGGGTTTTGGCGCACGTGCCTTCGATAAAGATGCTGTTCCGAAGTATCTGAACTCACCACAGGGGCCGCTGTTCGATAAAAGCCACCTGCTTTACGGTTTGGACCTGGCACGCCGTGTGATCCGCGAAACCGAAACCGCCGTGATCGTTGAAGGCTATATGGACGTGATGCAGGCGTATCAGGCGGGGTTCGCTAACGTCGTCGCGCAGATGGGCACGGCGCTCACCGAGGCGCAGTTACGTTTGCTGGATCGCTACGCGAACCGGCTGGTGCTGGCGCTGGACGCCGACGCCGCCGGAATCAAGGCGACCATGCGCGGCTTGAATGTGGCCCAGGAAACGCTGGGCGGCGAGCAGACCGTCACTTTTGATCCGCGTGGCATGATGCGTTACACTGGCATGTTAAATATGGATATCCGGGTCGTGAGCCTGCCGGATGGCCTGGACCCGGATGACCTGATCCGTGAATCGCCGGATGCCTGGCAAGCGCTGATCGCGCGCGCGATCCCTATCGCGGAATATGTTATTCAGCAGGCAACTGCCAGTCTGAGCGAACAGTCATCGGTGTATGAACGCGAACAGGTTGCGCGGGCGCTGCTTCCCATCCTGACCGCCACGGAAAGCGACTTGCAGCGCAGCAGCAACATTCAGGCGTTGGCGCGGCGCGTGCGCATCGACGAGCGCACCCTCTTACAGTGGATGTATCGCCAGCAGACGCCCCAAACCAGGGGGCGGCTGCGCCCGCCTGAACAGCGTAAACTTGCCGAACGCCCGGTTCACGTTACTGCCGTCAGTGGACCACCAGGGCACTCTGTCGTCCATGAACGATTTTGTTTACAACTGCTCATCGAAGACCCGGAATGGCTGTTTGAAGCCAACCGCAGATTCCGCGAGTTACAGAACGGCGATCCGGCGCTCAGCGTGGTGTTGGGGCCGTTGCAGGCCAGTGATTTCAGCCGCATCGAATATCAAACGATTTTCCGCACCTTGACACAGGCATTGCACGAAGGGGATGAAGACCCGCTCGATTACTTATATGCGCATTTGCCGCCCGAACTTGTGACCGTCGTGGACGAACTACGCGTATCCATATTAGATAGTATCCGGCAAACCTTAGCGTACAAACTAGAGGCCGAAGTCGACTCAATCGTCCGGGATCAAAAACGCACCAATTCACTACCGAGGTTGACCGCCCATCAGCTTGTGCAGGAAGCGCTGGCGTTGCGCCATAATCTGCTAGAGCGTCAGTTTCAGGAATTATATTTTTTGCAGCAAGAGGATCAAACACAAGGTGGTAATGCAGATAACGGAGAATATATCACCCAAATTCGGGCAGCGGCGCGCGCGCGCCAATTGATTGCTAAGGCGCTGCAAGAGATGAAAAACATGCTGCGCGAATTCGAGCCGTAAATTAAGACCACCGGTTGGACGCCAGAACACTATGGTCAACAAAAAAACACATCGTGACACGGCGGCTATGCTCAATGCGCTGCTTGAGCGAGGTCGCCGCAACAAACAACTGCATGAAAACGAGGTGCTGGCCCTATTTCATGATCCGGACAGCGAAGAAGCGCAAGCTGTCTTCGATCAGCTTGAGGATATGGGCGTGGAGATTCTGACCGGCGATATAGCGTCTGAATACGACATAGAGGATATGGACTCAAACGACGATATCGACACCCATACGGACGACTCGAACGGCAGCGAAGATGACCTGCCGCGTATCGACATGTCTGCCCAGGCCGATGATCCGGTACGCATGTATTTGAAAGAGATCGGGCAGGTTCAACTGCTCGATCCGGATCGGGAAACGTGGTTGTCTTCGCAGATCGCGGCGTACAATCTGCTGCTGATCACCGCCCAGCACCTGGCTGGAGAACGCGGAATGACCGCGCCGGTTGACATCTTGCGGGCAATTTACGCCTACTTTTTAGAACACTGGCTCAACACACTCGCCCTGATCGACGAACTACACCTGGAACCGCCCGTCGTCGATCTGCTGATCGGTGAAGTGCAAAACCTGCGCCGGAACTGGAACGGTGAAGAGCCGTCCTATATCCGGCTGTATCTCGAACAAGGCGATTGGGGCCGGGATGATCACTGGAACCGCGTGGCTACCCACCTGTTCCGCGCGTTCCAGGCGCTATATCTGATCCCGATGCATTTGCAAAACCAGTTGTTGGAGTGTTGTTTGCAGGAAGGGGTCTGGCCCGCTACGGAAGTTTTCGAGCAGTGGCTAGAGCAGGACCGCGACGATCTGAACGAGATGCTCCGTGATGAGTTTGAGCATGTCGAAGAACGCAGCAAGCAGGCCGCCGAAGCGCTCACCCGCGCCAACCTGCGGTTGGTGGTCAGCGTGGCAAAGCGTTACATGGGCCGGGGCATCAACTTTCTGGACCTGATCCAGGAAGGTAACATTGGCCTGCTGCGCGCTGTTGAAAAATTCGACCATACCAAAGGGTTTAAATTCAGCACCTATGCCACGTGGTGGATCCGGCAGGCCATCAGCCGCGCAATTGCGGACCAGGCCCGCACGATTCGCATCCCGGTGCATATGGTCGAGACGATCAACCGCCTGCACCGCGTACAGCGCGACCTGACTCAAAACCTGGGAACCGAACCCTCCGCCGAACAGATCGCGCTGGAGATGGAATTCCTGACCGAAGAAGAGGCCAACGCGATCCGCAGCGCGTGGGACGAAGAACAGAAACCGGACCCGGCGCTGATGCGCAAACTGCGCCGCGCTGCGAACAAAGTTCGTAAAATCCTGCGCATTTCTCAGGAACCGATCTCGCTCGAAATGCCGGTCGGACAGGAAGACTCCAGTTCGCTCGGCGATTTTATCGAAGATGATAAAATCCCCGGCCCGGTGGATGCCGCCTCGCGCCAACTGCTCAAAGAGCAGATTCGCGGCGCGCTGGCCGTGCTGAACCAGCGCGAGCGTGAAGTGCTGGAGATGCGTTTCGGCCTCAGTGACGGGCAGGAACACACGCTAGAGGAGGTCGGCAAACACTTTGGCGTCACCCGCGAGCGCATCCGCCAGATCGAAGCAAAGGCGCTGCGCAAGCTGCGCCATCCCAACCGCAGCCACCCGCTGCGTGACTATCTCGAACTCTGAGCAAAACCGGTATCCGTGACAACAGAACGCCTGAAACTCGTCTACCTTGCCGTAGACGAGTTTGTTTTCCGGCTGATCAAGCCCCTTAGCCGTAGCGTATAACGACTCAGAATATTTACCACCACCAACACCTGGAGAGTGTGTCGTATGAGACAATACTGGCGCGCACCGTTGTTCGTGATCGTGATCATGCTGCTGGTCGCGGCGTGCCAGCAAGCCGGAGAAGACCCCCGGCCCACCCCCGACCAATCGAGCATTGCAGCGGCCAGCACCCTGTTTGCACAACCTACGCGTGTGATTGACAGCACGCCCACACCACTGCCGGGTAACGACGTGGAAATTGCCCTGAACCGGACTGTCGCGCGGATGGAGGCCGCCGTGCTGGAGAGGGATTTTGAGACGTATATGGCGCATGTCGTGCAGGATGATCCGGTCTTTCTGGCAAACCATATTCAATGGGCGCAGGATTGGGTGGCCCACCCGTTGGATTTTTTCCAGATCGATCTGTTCAACATTCAGTCGTACCAGCCGGGCATGGCCGAAACACGCATGACCCTTCAATGGCGTGTGGCTGGCCGCCAGGATGAGGGATCAGCCGGTGGCGCGACGATCTCGGTTATTTTCGAGCAGGACGGCGACCGCTGGCTGCTGGCCGGTCCCGCGTGGCAGGTGGTCGAACTGGATAGCATCACCTTCTATTATTTTGCCACCGATGCCGTCAATATCACCCCGCAGGCCACTATCGTGCGGGACTATTTGCCGAGCATCTATACCGGCGTAACCGTCGAATTTGACTATGTGCCCGAACACATCGCCCACATCCAGCTTTTTGAAAGTCCGATCACGCTGCAAAACTGGACGCGCATCTCCATGCCGGGGATCACGCGCTGGAATGTGCCGGGAGAAGCGATCAAACTGCCCCTGACGCAAAACGGCACCGCCCCTAACGAACCGGCTGTAGGCCGCGAACTGACCCGTTTCCTGCTCTACGAGATGGCGGGCGGCCCGCTGGATAACTTCCCCTGGTGGCTGGAAACCGGCATTGTCGAATACGGCGGCGCACGGTTCAGCACGCTGAGCCAGCGCAACCGCGTGCTGCGCAGCGTTGCGGCGCTGTCATTGGCTCCTGAGAGCGCCGAAGAACAGCTCTTCGACTGGGCTATGCTCGCACAAGAACCGGATGTATTGGACGAGTTCAAGCGCGTGGCCGCTAACCAGGCCTACACGTTGATCCACTACATCACCGAAACACACGGGCAAGCCGCGCGTAACGCCTGGATTCAGGCGGCGGCGGGGGGAGAAGACCTCGAAACCGCGACGCAGGCGCACCTGGGAGTCACGTTGGAGGCGCTGTATGCGGCCTGGCGCGCGTGGCTGCCTTCACAGCTCTAGCGCCGAAGGGTGTGTTTCAAATGGGTGTGGCTACTTTGCATTTTGGAAGGCTCAAGTATAGATC
>CAZMNL010000048.1:7713-12762 GCA_964567525.1 uncultured Anaerolineaceae bacterium | reverse complement strand
CTGGTCGAGAAGTTCCGCGACGAGAAGGGCGTGCGCTTCAAACAGGGCTTCGGCATGACCGAGTTCGGCCCCGGCATTTTTGCGCTCGCGCCGGAAGACGCGATCCGCAAGGCGGGCAGCATCGGACGCCCGAATTTCTACGTGGATGCGCGCATCGTGGACGAGCACAACAACCCGCTGGGGCCGAATCAAGTCGGCGAACTGGTGCTCAAGGGGCCATCGTTCTGTTCGGGCTACTTCAACATGCCGGACGCGATGGACGATGTGGTTGACGAAGATGGCTGGTTCCATACCGGCGACATGGCCCGCTATGACGAAGAATGGTACTTTACCATCGTGGACCGCAAAAAGGATATGTTCATCTCCGGCGGCGAGAACGTCTACCCCGCCGAGATCGAGCACATCCTCTACCGGCACCCGGCAGTCCACCAGTGCGCCGTGATCGGCGTGCCGGACCCCAAGTGGGGCGAGGTGGGCAAGGCGTGCGTGGTGCTGGCCGCCAATGCCAGCGCCACCTCTGACGAGCTGATCGACTATATGCGCGCGCATCTTGCCGGGTACAAGGTCCCAAAATCTGTCGAATTCCTGGATGCCCTGCCGATATCGGCGGCGGGCAAAATCTTAAAGCGCGAACTGCGCGACCAGTTTACCGGGTAGTTACCAGTGATCTGTCGGAGTTTAAGGAGAAAAGGAGGCTGTGCTGCAACAATATCCTGTAACTGAGTACACGATCCTGCTATCACACGATTGCACAACGAGTTTGAAAACTAATAAGGAGCTTTGAGCTATGCGTAAACTTTCACTTTTGGTTCTGGCCGCTGTCATGGCCCTGTCGTTGGTATTGGTTCCGACCTATTCACCCGCTCAGGCGCAGGACGGCGAACCGCTGAAAATCGGCCTGATCACCGACCTCACCGGGGCACTGAATATCTACGGTGTCGAGCTGCAAAACGGCCTGACGCTGGGCCTGGATTACGCCACCGATGGTACGATGGAAGTAGCGGGCCGCCCGATTGAGATCATCGTGCGCGACTATGCCAATGACGCGGAACTCGCCGCGACCCAGGCCCGCGAACTGATCGAGGTCGAGGGTGTGGAAATCCTGGTCGGTGCGCCGTCCTCCGGTGTGACCCAGGGGTTGGTCGATGTGGCTGCCGAATACGGCGTGATCCTGATGGTTGGCCCGGCGGCTGACCCGGCGCTGACCGGCGCTGACTTCGAAGAAACGTCGTTCCGCGCCTGCCGTAACTCGTTCCATGACTGGTTCGCGTTTGGTAGCTGGGCGCTGGATAACGTGGGCACGCAGTACATCCAGATGGCGCAGGACTACGCCTTCGGTTACGGTTCGGTAGCGGCGGCGGAGTTTGCCTTCAATCAGTTGGGCGCGGAATTCGTGGGCGACCCGATTTATGTTCCGACCGATACCACCGAGTTCACGCCGTACTTGCAACTGGTGATCGACTCCGGTGCTGACGGCGCGCTGATCACCTGGGCGGGTGCGAGCGCGATCAACCTGTTCCAGCAGGCGACCGAGTTGGGCCTGGGCGTGGACGAAGACAAGCCCACGATCCTGACCGGCTTCAACTCCAATGATATCGTGCTGGCCTGGGCCGACGCATCACAGATCGGCAACATCGGTCTGATCGTTTACCACTACACCGCCCCGGACACCGAAGTCAACGACTGGATGGCCGAACAGCACGTTGAACGCTACAGCGACGTGCCGGACCTGTTCACCGAGTGCGGCTTTGCTTCCGGCCAGGCGTTGATCGCGGGCGTGGCTGCCGCTGAAGGCTCGACCCTGCCCGAAGACCTGATCCCCGCGATGGAAGGCTTGCAGTGGGAAGGCCCGAAGGGGACCTACACCATGCGCCCTGAAGATCACCAGGCGCTCATGCCGATGTACGTCGTGCAACTGACCAACCTGGATGACCCGGACGCGAAGTTCTACGACCTGGTCGCGGAAATTTCCGCCGAAGACACGGCCCCGCCGTGCCTGGCCCCGGCGGCACGCAGCAGCGACACACTGACCTGCTTCGGCGAGTAATCTAAGCTCACTAACCGATATCAGGGGATGTCCCGGTTGTATACCGGGACATCCCCGACTTGTAAAGAAAGCAACATGCCTATGTCGGAAGAACTGATCATTCTGGAAGGCCGGGGACTGCGCAAAGAGTTCGGCGGGCTGGTGGCCGTCGCCGATGTCGATATCCGGGTACAAACCGGTACGCTGCATGCCATCATTGGTCCCAACGGGGCCGGTAAAACCACGCTGTTCAACTTATTGACGGGCAACCTCAGGCCCACGCGCGGCACGGTGTTATTTAAGGGACAGGACATCACCAACGAGGCGCTGCACAACCGCGTGCATCTGGGGATCGGGCGCTCTTTCCAGATTACGAATATCTTCCCGCGTTTGACCGTGCTGGAAAATGTACGGCTGGCCGCCCAGGCGCTCGGCAAGGATAGTTTTAAGTTCTGGTCGCACTTTCGACGTTTCAACCAATATACCGAAACTGCGATGAACGCAATTGTTCAGGTCGGGTTGCAGGACAAAGCCGGGATTCCTGCCGCGATCCTGCCGCACGGCGACCAACGCAAACTGGAACTGGCGATCCTGCTGGCCTCCGATGCTGAGCTGCTGCTGCTCGACGAGCCGACAGCAGGCATGGCGACCGAACAGGTTCCGATGTTGATCGAGATCATCCAGCAGGTCCAACAAGAGATGAACAAAACGATCATGCTGGTGGAACATAACATGAATGTCGTGATGAATATTTCCGACCGCATCACGGTGATGCACCAGGGCGAGGTGCTGGCCGAGGGTACGCCCACCGAAATTACGCAGAATGAACTGGTGCAGAAAGCTTACCTGGGCGAACTCTACGGAGACTTTGCTGGCATCATGGCAGGGGGGGCGATATGACCGCGCCTGCGAACAATGACTACCTCCTGGAAGTCCGCGACATTCACACGTTCATCGGCGAATTCCACATTCTCGAAGGCGTGAGCGTGCAGGTCCCGCGCGGCAGCATTACCGTGCTGCTCGGACGCAACGGGGCCGGAAAAACCACCACGCTGCGCAGCATCATCGGGCTGAATGCGCCGCGCAAGGGGGAGATCACGTTTAACGGGGTTTCGCTGCGCGGCAAGCGCACGCACCAGATCGCGCAGATGGGCATCGGCTATGTGCCGGAAAACCGCATCATCTTTCGTGATTTGACTGTCGAGCAGAATTTGCAGATCGCCGAGCGCAAAAAGGGCGACCTGGAAAGCAAAGCCGATTTCATCTTCAACCTGTTCCCGGACCTGAAGCGGCTTTACCGCCTGCTGGGCGGCAACCTCTCCGGCGGGCAGCAGCAAATGCTCGCCATCGCGCGGGCGCTGGTCGCCGACAACGAACTGCTGCTGATCGACGAACCGAGCGAAGGGCTGGCCCCGGTGATCATCGAACAGATGATGGAGGCCATCCGGCAGCTTTCCGACCGCACGACCGTGCTGCTGGTCGAGCAGAATTTCCAGGTTGCCAGCCAGCTCGCCGAGCGTTATGTGATCATCGAAGAGGGCATCTCGGTTCACGCGGGTCTGATCCGCGATCTGGTGAACGATGCCGACCTGATCCGCACCTATCTGGGCGTAGCGTAGGGCCGGAGGGACATTATGCAGATATATTTTGCGAATCTGACCCCCAAAGACCGCCGGTCCTGGGGCCTTGTGGGGATGTACCTGCTCGTGATCGTGGCGATCAGCCTGGTCGATTTTGGCTTCAACACGGCGGGCCAGACGCTCTTCCGCGGCTTGCTGCTGGGGATGCTGGTCTTCCTGGTGGCGTCGGGGTTGTCGCTGATCTTCGGGCTGCTGGACGTGCTGAACTTCGCACAGGGCGCGTTTATGTTGATCGGCGCCTATGTCGGGTATGACATCTATGAATCGGTCAGCGGTTCCACTGAGGTCAAGTTCCTGGCGGCGATAGCGGGGGGCGTGGTGTTCATCGCGTTGATGGCGGCGATCATGGAAATTGGCTTGATACGACCGTTATATGAACGACCGCTTTTTCAACTGGTGCTGACCTTCGGCCTCGGTGCGGTGTTTCATGACCTGGTGGAACGCTACTACGGCTCGGCCCCCAAGCAACCGCTGGCGCCCCCCTGGATTCTGAGGGATACGTTTTCGCTTTTTGGGCAAAACCTGGCTTACTACCGGCTGTTTATTATCGCGCTGGGCGTGGCAATCATGATCGGTGTGTTTATCCTGCTCAACCGCACGCGGATCGGCATTATCATCCGGGCGGGCGTACAGAACCCCGAAATGGTGCAGGCGTTGGGCATCAATGTGCGGCAGGTGTTCACGACGGTGTTCATCCTGGGGGCGGCGCTGGCTGCGTTAGGCGGTGTGGTGCTGGTCCCCTGGCAGGGCGCGACGTTGGAAATGGGCAACCAATACCTGATTCTTGCCATCGTCGTGATCGTGATCGGCGGCATGGGCAGCTTTGAAGGTACTGCCGTTGCCAGCATCATCGTGGGGTTAACCCGTGCGGTCGGCGAGCAGTTATCGATCAAGCACTTCGATGCGCCCGTGCTGGCTGAAACGTCGGTCTTGCTGCTGATGATCGCGGTCTTGCTGGTTCAGCCCAGCGGGCTGTTTGGCAGGGGGGAATGATGCTCGAACGTTACGTGTATACACCCATCGCAAGAATCCAAAACCCGGCCCTGCGCGATCTGCTGCTGGCCCTGGCGCGGTTGGTGCTGGAAAACTGGTTTTATGTGCTCGTCGCGGTTTTCCTGCTGCGCTTCCCTTATCTCGTCGCCGACTGGACCGGCAGCGAAGTCATGCCGCGCCGCCCCACTGGGGACTCGGCCTTCTGGCAGAGCGAAATGGCGCGCGCGCTGATCCTGGCGTGTCTCGCCATGAGTTATAACCTGCTGTTTGGCTTTGCCGGTATCCTGTCATTGGGCCACGCGCTGATGTTTGGCGCGGGCGGCTATGTGACGTTTATCCTGCTCACGCGCTATGATGCATCGTTGCAGCTCCAGGTCATGACCGGGATCG
>CAZMNL010000048.1:0-7703 GCA_964567525.1 uncultured Anaerolineaceae bacterium | reverse complement strand
CGATGCCGGCCCTGGCCCGCGCGGGTGCCGCCGTGTTGATCGCGCTGGCGCTGGTGTTGTTTGCGCGAATATCCGTGCGTGCTGTGCTGATCTTCACACTCGGCGCGGTGGCATTGACTCTGCTGCTGCTGCCCGGCGAAGGCGGGATCGGTTTCTACCAGGCGGCGGCGGTGGCGGTGCTGCTCAGCATTGTGGTGAGTACCGTGTCGGGGTTGGTCACGCTGCGACTGCGCGGCATCTACTTTTCAATGTTCACGCTGGCGCTGGCGGAAATGTTCTGGGTGCTGGCGAAAAGCGGCACGTTCCGCAACTATACCGGCGCGGAGGACGGGCTTGGCTTCCGTGATGTGCTGCCGGAATCACTTAACCCAACGCCGACCTTTGAAGGCAACCGCCTGGATATGTACCGGCTGACGGTCGTGTTTTTCGTGATCGTGTTTCTGGCGATCCGGCGTTACCTGAATTCGCCGGTAGGCCGCGTGATGGTGGCGATCCGCGAGAACGAAGAACGCGCCAGAACGATTGGCTATAACACGCTGTACTATAAAGTGCTGACGATGGTGTTTTCCGGCGCGATTGCAACGCTCAGCGGTTTGTTGTTCGTCGTCTGGTCCACCGATAAGCGCGTGCATCCCGAAATCCTGAGTCTGAAATACACCGTCGATCCGCTGCTGAACTCGTTGATCGGCGGTGTGGGCACGCTGACCGGGCCGGTGATCGCCACGCTGGGCCTAACGCTCGGCGAAACCTATCTGCGCAACGATACGGTTACTTTAGGGACTGAACTGTTCGGACTGGTGCCGCTGTGGGCCGTGCTTTCAGTGTTGGTCGTGCTGCTGGTTGCCTGGGCGTTCCGGCGCTATAAGCACCAGGCGGCGCTGGCGCTGATGCGCCGGATACCCCAGACGGAAATGGCATCGCAGGGCACGCCCGAATATCGCCGCTTCATGCAGTGGTTTAACAGCATCTCGTTTGTCGTGCTGCTGATCGCTGGTCTGCTGGTGGGGTATGCCGTCTATGAAGGCGCTGACCTGAAAGACAACGTCTACGAAATCTCCGACCTGTGGGATTTGGCACTGGGTGTTGTGTTTGTCATCGTGGTGATGGTGCTGCCCAACGGTATCGTCGGCACGTGGAATATGTTCTGGGCGCAGCGGCGCATCCGGCGCATGGAAAAAGCCGTCCAGCAGCAAAAAGAATCCTGACCCGCTTCGTATCTGTTTGCTCCTCAAACGGTCCACAGGCCGGGCAATGCTGAATTTGCCCGGCCTGTGGATTCTTTTCATGTTTCTCTCATGCTTATTTAGTTTTATTCTCATGCCGAAGCTTTATTCTCTTGATTGTAAGTTGGGCATCCACCCAGCTAACAGTAAACGTAAAACGCTCAACCAAATCACATCCAATCTGGAGGAAATACAACATGCGCAAGTTAACCGTTCTTTTGACCGTGATTGCCCTTCTCGTTGTTAGTCTTGTGTCCGTTCAGGCGCAGGACGACCCCGGTACGATTGCTGACATCGTTGTTGCTTCCGCAACCGGCGACAGCCCCGAATTCGCCACCCTGCTGACTGCTGTGCAGGCCGCTGACCCGGCTGTGCTCGAAGCGCTGAGCAACCCCGAAGCTGAACTGACTGTCTTCGCACCGACCGACGCAGCGTTCGCAGCGTTGGCTGAAGCCCTGGGCGAAGAAGCCTTCGGCGAGATTCTGGCTGACCAGGAAACCCTGACCAGCATCCTGCTGTACCACGTGGTTGACGGTGCCGTGTTTAGCTCGGACGTGGTTGCCGCCCTGGAAGCCAATGACGGTTACTTCGGCGTGCAGTCGCTCAACGGCCAGTACATCGACATTTCGACCGAAATGAGCAATGTCTACATTGACGACGCTATGCTGAACCTGGACATGGTTGACATCGAAGCCAGCAACGGCGTAATCCACGTGATTGACGCTGTGATTGTGCCGGAATCAATGACGATTGCTGAGATGGTTGTTGAAGCGGCGAGCGACATGGATGCGCCGGAATTCACGATGCTGCTGGCGGCTGTGCTGGCGGCTGACCCGGCTGTGCTGGAAGCGCTGAGCGACGCCGAGGGTAAATTCACCGTCTTCGCACCGACCGACGAAGCCTTCAAGGCTCTGGGCCAGACCCTGGACACCGTGCTGGCCGACCCCGAAATGCTGACCAACATCCTGTACTACCACGTGGTTGCGGGTGCGGTTTACAGCGGTGACGTTGCCGAACTACTCGAAGCCAACGACGGCATGTTCGAAGTCGAAATGGCGCAGGGTTCGATGGCGACCGTTGAAGGCTCCGACATGGGCATCACCATCGCTGGCGCGAACATCATTATGACGGACTTCGACGCCGCTAACGGTGTGATCCACGTCATCGACGCGGTTATCCTGCCGCCCGCCGCTGAGTAAGCTGTAACGCTCCACTCACAACCCTGAAAAACGCCGAGGCCGGTATCGAATACCGGCCTCGGTTTGCGTATACGGTTCAGCGCGCGTTTTTGTTTACAGCACCGCCGTCACCAGCGTGAGCAGGACACCACCCGCCATCACGCTGCCCAACTGCCCCGCCGTGTTCGCGCCCATCGCGTGCATCAGAATGAAGTTTTCGAAGTCTTCTTCCTGCGCCATGCGCGCTGCCAACCGGCCCGCCATTGGGAAGGCGCTGATTCCCGCCGCTCCGATCAGCGGGTTGATCTTGCCGCCGCTGAGCCGTGACATCAGCTTGCCGAACAGCAGCCCCGCCGCCGTATCCAGCACAAACGCCAGCAGCCCCAGGATGAGAATCTGGATCGTCGCCAGGTTCAAAAAGCTGCTCGCCGTCATCGTCATACCAATGACCAGGCCCAGAAACAATGTTGCCACGTTGATGATCTCGTTCTCGGCAGCCAGCCGCAGCCGGTCCACCACGCCGCTTTCGCGCAGCAGGTTTCCCAGCATCAACATACTGATCAGGGGCGTGGCTTCCGGGACCAGCAGCCCGACCGTCAGCGTCACCACTACCGGGAACAGGATCAGCGCGCGTTTGGACACCGGGCGCGGCGCGTATTCCATGCGGATCATGCGTTCCTCGCGCGTGGTCAGCAGGCGCATGACCGGCGGCTGGATGATCGGCACGAGCGACATATACGAATAGGCCGCGACTGCAATTGGGGCGAGCAGTTCCGGCGCGAGTTTCTGTGCCACGTAAATCGACGTAGGGCCGTCAATCGCGCCAATCACGCCAATAGACGCGGCTTCGTTCAGCGGGAAGTCGAGCAGGGTCGCCAGGATCAGCGTGCCGAAGATGCCGAACTGCCCCGCCGCACCCAGCAGTACCATACGCGGCTGCGAGAGCAGCGGACTGAAATCGATCATCGCGCCCACGCCGATGAAGACCAGCAGCGGGAACAGTTCATTGCCGATCCCGGCGTCGTACAGGACGCGGAACAGCCCATCGTCGCCCAACATGCCGGTTAGCGGGATATTCGCCAGCAAGCACCCGAATCCAATCGGCAGCAGCAGTACGGGTTCGTATTCCTTCACCACCGCGAGAAATATCAGCACCCCGCCGACAAGCACCATCAGGGCGTTACCCGCTGTAAAGTGTGTAAATCCTTTGCTTAGCTCCGGTAAAAGCTCAGAAAAATCCATGCCTTAACCTTTTTTGCGTATCGTTAAAATGCGGCGTTAATCAGCATATTCCATCAGCAGATCGTGGTGCTGCACATGATCCCCCGTTGCGACGGTGATCGTGGCAATCGTGCCGGCGCGCGGCGCGCGGATCGAGTTTTTCATCTTCATCGCTTCTAGCACACACAACGGTTGTCCGACCTCGACCGCCTGGCCCTCTTCCACCTGGATCGAGATAATCACGCCTGGAATCGGGGCATAGATGGCCTTCACATCACGGGTGGGCGGGGCTGCGGCTCCCGGTAAGGAGGTAGCCTGCGCGGGCAGTGGTTCGGCGGGTTGGGTCGCGCCGGGCGTGCTGGCGGCTTGAGTCTTCAACGATTGGGCCGCAAAGCCACCGTCAGGCCAGACTTCGAAGGTTTCGCCTTCGACCGTCGCTACAATCGGGCGTGTGTGCAGGTTTTCGATCTCGACTTCAAAATAGCGTTCGTCTACTTTTACGGTTACTTTCATCGCCGGGGATCCTGTCTCGGTCCTTTTTCACTCAAGGCGCGCCCACGCTGCACCGCCTGCCACGCGGTGACAATCGCTGTGGGCGGCAGCGGGAAGGCGTGCGGCTGCATCTCGTCCTGTTCGTGGGCCAGGGCCACCGCCACCGCCGCCGCTGCTGCGCGGCGCTTGAGTTCCTGTTCATCATCGCGTTCTTGCTGTTCAACTTTGCCCTGCTCCGCTGTCAGGACCATCAGCAGCGTCATCATGGCCCACAGCACAATGATCGCCCCAAAGACCAGTCCCATCCCCAGGATGGTGATCTCCAGCGCGGTTGTCAGATTCTCTGCCATGCGGTTATCCCTCCGGGCCTAGACCGGGATATTCCCGTGTTTGCGGGGCGGAGCAGGCGAGTACTTGTCACGCAGCGCGGCCAGCGACGCGCAAATCTTGGCGCGTGTCTCGCGCGGCTCGATGATGTCATCCACATAACCCGCATTGGCCGCATGGTAAGGATTATTGAAACGCTCGCGGTATTCCCCAGCCAACCGCGCGCGTTCTTCGGTGGGCTGTGGGGCTTGTTCGATCTGCTTGCGGAACAGGATATTGACTGCGCCTTCCGCACCCATCACGGCGATCTCGGCGCTGGGCCAGGCGTAGTTGACATCCGTGCCCAGGTATTTACTGCTCATCACGACATACGCGCCGCCGTAGGCTTTGCGCGTGATGATGCTGATCTTCGGCACAGTCGCCTCAGAGTATGCGTACAGCACTTTGGCCCCGTGCCGGATGATGCCGCGATGTTCCTGGTCCACGCCGGGCAGGAACCCCGGCGAGTCCACGAACGTCACCAGCGGCACGTTGAAGCAGTCACACATGCGTACAAAGCGCGTGATCTTGTCGGCGGCGTCGATGTCGATCACGCCCGCCATAGTGCTCGGTTCCTGCGCGACAATCCCGACGCTGTGCCCGCCGATGCGCGCAAACCCGATAATAGCGTTACGCGCCCAGGCGGGTTGCAGTTCGAAGAACACGCCGTGATCGACGACATGGCCGATAACCTGGTGCATACTGTACGGTTCGGACGGGTCCAGCGGCACGATGTGATTGAGTTCTTCGTCCATACGCAGGGGATCATCGGTGGGTGGGATATAGGTGGGATTCTCGACATTATTCGCGGGCAGATAGCTGAGCGCCTGACGGCACATCACCAGCGCTTCTTCTTCGGAGTCAACCGCGAGATGGGCCGTGCCGCTGACGGAGGTGTGAATCTCCGCGCCGCCAAGCTGCTCGACATCGACTTCTTCGCCGGTCACGGTTTTGATCACCTGCGGCCCGGTCAGGAACATGAACGAGTGTTCCCGGACCATGATGATCATATCCGTGAGCGCGGGAGAATACGCAGCCCCGCCCGCGCACGGCCCCAGCATGACGCTGATCTGCGGGATCACGCCGGAATACTGCGCGTTGCGCCGGAAGATTTCCGCGTACCCGCCCAGGCTGCGCACCCCTTCCTGAATGCGCGCACCGCCCGAATCGATCAGGCCGATGATCGGTGCGCCGTTGCGCACGGCCAGGTCCATCACGCGGCAGATTTTGTGACTCTGCATTTCGCTGAGCGTGCCGCCGTAGATCGTGAAGTCCTGGGCGTAGACGTAAACCGTGCGCCCGTCGATCTGGCCGTAGCCGGTGACGACGCCTTCGCCGAGATATTTTTCGGACGCAAGGCTCATTTCATCATTGCCCTGGTGGGTAATGAAAGGTTCGAGTTCGTTGAAAGTACCGGGGTCGAGCAGCAAATTCAGCCGTTCGCGGGCGGTGAGTTTGCCTTTTTCGTGCTGCTGTGCGATACGCCGTTCACCGCCTGCTTGTCGTGCCTGCTCGCGCACGCGGCGCAGTTCGAGAATACGTGGGTCTTCTTGGGGCATATCCTGCTATCCTCAAAAATATAGTTACACAACGCCGCCCTGAAGCGTTCCCGCATGAATCAGGCGTTACGTTCAGGGTTGCTTACGTTTAAGTTTACTTTTGATGTCCCGCAGCGGACACGGCAGATTGTCACCTTTCGCGCCAACGGATGACCATACTTGCCGTCTCACGGGCACGCAGAGTCTAGCTGCCGTATAACCGCCGGAGTGCTGCGGCGATCTCCGGCAGGCTGTCCACGACGATCAGGCGGTCGATGTCTTGCGCGTGGCGTTTCGCGTGTTTGATCACGAGTGACCGCGTGCGCTGGGCGTAGTCTTCCATCTCTTTGATCAACGCGCCCACGCCCGGTATCAAACGCTGCCAGCGCGATGCACGCCACGTATACCCCGGTTGTACATACAGGATAAACGTCTGCTCGCGCCGCGCGGCCCCTAATGCGGCCCAGCCGGTTTCGCCCAGCCCGCCGAAGGCCGGTGTTTCGTTGTTGATCACCATCACAATCGTTTCGGCCTGCTGCATGACTTCGGCCTCGCGCTGGCCCATTTCCTCGGTCCATACCTGGTCCGGCGTGCCGGGATGAAAGTAGGATACCTTGAGTTCATCCAACACCGGGATGACGTGTTTTTCGCGCCAATCACCATAGATAGAGCCAAACAAGCCAACCTGGGGAGTGTTTTGCTGTGCCATCGCGTGTTCTCCTTTTGCCCAAATACCGATCAATACTCGACAACTTGCGGTTCTGCATGTTCCGGCTCAGCGGATGCGCCCAACTCAGCGATGATCATGCCCGCCAGGATTAACCCGCAGCCAAGCAGTTCTTTCGTGCCTAAGATTTCGCGCGCCCACCACCAGCCGAAAAACGCCGCGAATACCGGCTCCAGGCTGAACAGCAGCGCGGTATGTGTAGGCGTGGTAAAACGCTGCACATATACCTGTACGCTGAACACCAGCGCAGTCGCTACGACGCCAGTAAACACAATCGCGCCCCACGTTTCGGCGGGCAGGTCGAGCGTGGGAATCTCGAACGCGACCGCCGACCCGGTTCCGAGCACGGCGACGGTGGCGATCTGCACTATCGCCAGCCGGATCGCGCCGTGATACGGTGAAAAATGCGCCACGCTGACGATATGCAGCGCGAACATCAGCGCGCACGCCAGCACCCACAGATCACCCGTCTGCACGGAAAGATCGTTATTCAGCGTCAGCAGCGCGAGTCCCAGCGTCGCCGCGATGATCCCAGCGATGGCTCCTTGTCCCGGTGGACGCCGCAGCAGCAAAGTCGCCAATACCGGCACGATGACCACACTCAGCCCGGTGATAAACCCGGTTTTGGCGGTGGTGGTAGTTTGCAGGCCGATAGTCTGGAAGGTATAGCCGCCCGCCAGCCACACGCCGATCAGCGCCCCGGCGTAGAGTTCGCCGCGCGTCAGGTGGCGCAGCCGCCGCGCAAACAGTCCCGCCAGCACAATCGCGGCCAGCCAGAAACGCCACGCCACGAAGGTCAGCGGACCGACAGCGTCAAGCGCGTTCTGAACGATCACAAAGGTTGATCCCCAGATCAGGGCGACAATTCCCAGTGCGAGATCGGCTTGCCAGCGTTTCATCGTTTTAGGCTGATCCACAGAAATAATTGCCCATTTGAGGTTTCGATCCTCGGCAGCGT
>CAZMNL010000047.1:0-12846 GCA_964567525.1 uncultured Anaerolineaceae bacterium | reverse complement strand
GAGCGAAGGAGCGAGCTCGCCGCGCAGCTGGAAAGCCCGATGCGCCGTGCCCACGCGTAGTAGATTGCAGGCACGCCGGGGAAGGTCAACTGCACCACCGCCGCGAGCCGGTGCAGCGCGTCACTGCCGCCCACCACGGTACGAATACGATCGGTATCGTGGCTGTCGAGCAGGTTATACTGCTGCTGCACGATCTGCCAGGGGATCGCCGCCTGCCGCATTTGCCACGAAGACACCAGCGCAGCCGTGTTGAACGGCACGGGTGACGTGATCGGTTCTGGCAGCCCAAACGCGCCCTGCTCAAAACCGCACATCCAATGTTTGAGCGGGTGGCTGAACCCGGCGTAGTTCATCACCGCGTCCCACTGATCGCCCTGCAACTGCGCGCTGGCCTCGAAGAAGTTCTCGCCCATCAGGTAGGCATCCGGGCGAGCTTCTTTTACCGCGCGGCGAATCCCGCGCGCCACCGCGCCGTTTAGCTGGATCATCCCCTGGCGGCCCGTCATGTTGGCGACATCGACACGCCAGCCGTCCGCCGCAAAGGGTGGGCGCAGCCAGCGCCGGAAGATCGCGTCGTCCGCTTCGTACATGCGGTTGCGCAGTTCCGCGCTGGTATAGTTGAGCTTCGCCAGCGAGTTATGCCCCATCCACGCCAGGTAATCGTCGGGGTGCTCGTGGAACGTGAAAAACGCGGCTTCCGGGCTGTCCGGGTCGGCCTGCGCCGCCTGGAACCAGGGATGCTTGAATCCGCAGTGATTGGGCGTGATGTCCAGGATGTAACGCATCCCGCGCGCGGTGAGCGCTTCGCGCAGGGCGATCAGCGCCTCATCACCGCCCAGGTGCGGGTCAACGTGCGTATAATCAATGGGATCGTAGCGGTGGTTGGAATACGCCGTGAACACCGGGTTCAGGTAAACGGCGTTGACGCCGAGCCGCTCCAGGTGATCGAGATGCGCGCGCACGCCTTGCAAGTCGCCACCGTAGAAGTTCAGCGAATACGCGGCGGGGTTATTGATCGGGACCGGTGCGCCCCAGGGATGCGTCACCGGGCGCGCGCCGCGATACTCGTATGCGTGCGGCTGCGGGTCGTTGGACGGATCGCCGTTGACGAAGGAATCCGGGAAAATCTGGTAGAAGATCGCGTCTGCCAACCAGTCGGGCGCGTCGTAATCTGCTACAATGCGGAAGTTGAACGTTTCGGGCGGTTCGTAATCCGTGACGCCCGCCGCCGAATAGAACCACACGCCATCGGCGGCTTGCAGCACAAAGCGGTACGTCACCACCGGCTCAGTGATTACCAGGTCGGCTTCCCACCACTGCACCGGGCCGTGCTGCGTGCCGCGCGTCATCGGCGTGAAGTGCTGCTCGCCATCCGGCGTGGTGCGCAGGAATACACGCTGTAATGGCGCGCTCTCGCCGGTACGCAGCCGGACGCGCACGCGCTCGCCCGCGCGCGGGTAGAGGTGGGAAACGTAGCGTTCGGAACCATCATGATGGACAGCATGGAGCCAATCAGGGATCATCAAGCATCCTTTTGTTAAGGTCATCAATGAAACAGACGAAACACACTAAACGGCATAGGCGGGTATATGGCTTGCTACTTTTAGGAACGCTGTTGCTGGCCGGGGTCGCTGTTCTCGGCGCGTGCAGCGTTTTACCTGCTATGCATCATGCCGCCTCTCAAACAGACTCTACGCAGTCCGCCGGGTTCGGGTTACAAACCGGTTTGCCTGGCCGCGCGACCAGAACGCCCGCCGCGCCCGATGCAACCGTTCCCGCACCGCCCCAACCGCCCACCGCGCTGGCGACTCCGCTCGTCACGTCGCCGTTTCGCTTCCCTACGCCTACCCCGACTCAACCGGCTGCGGGCAATACCTGTACTGCCGTGTTCCCGATTGAGAGTATCGAGGCGATTCGCTTTGGGGAAACGACCACCATCCAGCTTGAGGCGGCGTTTGGGCGCGCGGATTCGGTCGGTGGGCGGCCCACCACTTACCGTTTTGTCGAACAGGGCTGCGAATTGCGCGTTTCCATTGGGATGCAGACCGCCATGGAAGTCGAACTTGCGCCTTACGGTTCGCTGGACTGGCTGCTCGCGCGTTACGGTCCGCCGGATGCGGCGGGCATTTCACAGGGTAATCTCGTGCTGCTGATGCCTGGACAAACGGTCCTTCTATATCCAGACCGGGGAGTGATCGCCACATTTGACGGGCTTCCGGGTGAGCTGATGCGCGCCTCACCGGTTGGTACACTATACGTGCGCCCACCATATGAAACAACTCAACAGATCGCGCGGCTCAATCTGACTGTGGTCGAGAACTGGAATAGTCCCCTGCGTTAGGCTTACGCAGGGGTATTTCTGATTCTCGGCTCAAAATCAGACCTGGGAAGGAAGTTGCCCAGGCGCAGCAGAAAAGTGAAACCTCCGCGATTATATGCTAGGCGCTATGGACCTGGGCTACCAGTTGATCGACTATTGTTTCTGGTTCTGCTGGCAAATTACCCGCAAACCAGCCAAGAATCTTCGACAGCGGCATATCGCGTATCATATTGAAAAAGTCTATGCCAAGCATGTCACTGTCCGTTGGCACTTGCTGCTGGAACTGCTGCAAAAGCGGGGCCAATGCCGCTATGCCTGCCGGGTCAGCCATCCATTCGCCCAATGTGCTGTTGCGATTGATCAGAGAGGGAAGCTGCTGGGTACTTTCCAGCGTGACCATGGTCATTAGCCGGATGTCAGCCGATGAGCTGCCCACCAGGATATCGAACTGGCCCGACTCGCTGATCCAATCGTTATAGCGCGGGTCCCAATAGGCAAATGCGCGGCTGTCCAGTGTCACACTCACGGTTTTGGTTTCACCAGGCTCCAGCGCCACTTTGACAAATCCCTTCAACTCTTTCTGCGGGCGGCGCAGCCTGGCCTCGTGATCATGCACGTAAATCTGCACGATCTCCTTACCGGCCACGTCGCCGATGTTTGTCACGTCGAGCGAGAGCGTAAGCCCACCCACGTCCTTGAATGTCTGCGCTGACACGGCCAGGTTACTGTAGGCGAAACTGGTATAACTAAGGCCATAGCCAAACGGGAACAGTACCGGCATAGCCTTTTCATCATAATACCTGTAGCCAACAAAAATGCCTTCGCCGTAGCGGACCTGTCCCGCCTCGCCGGGGAAATTGATATGTGACGGAGTATCGGACAACTTGAGCGGGAAGGTTTCTGCCAGTTTGCCGCCCGGATTCACCTTGCCAAACAGCACATCCGCAATCGCGCCGCCCCCTGCCTGCCCCATCATCCACGCTTCCAACACGGCAGGTACGCCATCGATCCAATCACTCATGGCGACGGCGGAACCATTGTTCAAGATAACGACCGTTTTCGGCTGCACCGCCGCAATCGCCTTGATCAGCGCAACCTGCTGCTCGGTCAGATCGATGTCGGGCCGGTCATAGCCCTCGGACTCCTTGAACGGCGGCAAGCCGATATAGAGCAGGGCAACCTCGGCGGCGCTTGCCACTGTGACCGCATCAGCGATCAGCGATTGATCGAATCCTTCTTCCATCTTATAGCCGGGTGCGTAGGTCAATTCAGCATCACCAGCCAGCGCTGCCAGTTCGTCGAATGGCACATCGACACGAGTCGGTGTAACGTGCGCACTGCCGCCGCCCTGGTAGTGGGCTTGCTTCGCCGTGACACCGATGACGGCGATCTTGTTCACGCCACGCAGCGGCAGCAGATCCCCCTCATTTTTGAGCAGCACCATCGTCTCACCAGCGATCCGGCGTGCCAGCGCATGATGCCCGTCCACGTCAAGCTCGGTTCCGCCTTTGGGTGTTTCCCGTGTTCGCAGCACAATCGTCAGAAGCTGTCGGACCATTTCATCCAACACGCCTTCGTCGAGTGCGCCGCCTTTAACCGCGTCGATCACAGTCTGGACGTGTCGCGGTTGCGGGCCTGGCATTTCAAGCCCCAATCCCGCTATCAGTGATGCAATGCGGTCATTCACCGCACCCCAGTCTGAGATTACAAACCCCTTATAGCCCCATTCATCTTTGAGTACATCGGTCAGCAGCCAGGGGTGTTCGGAACACAGCGTACCGTTAAGCTTGTTATAGGCGCACATCACCGACCAGGGTTGTGCTTGTTTAACGGCGCGCTCGAACCCGGCCAGGTAAATCTCGCGCAGGGTGCGCTCATCCACTTCGGCGCTAATTGTGAAACGTTCAAATTCCTGGTTATTGGCTGCGAAGTGTTTAAGCGAAGTACCTACGCCTTTGTTCTGTACACCGTTGATAAAACTGGCCGCGAGTTCGCCGCCGAGATAGGGGTCTTCGGAATAATACTCGAAGTTGCGCCCACATAATGGGCTGCGCTTGATGTTCACGCCCGGACCCAGCAGTAAATCAACGTTGAGCGCGATGCATTCCTCGCCTAATGCTTGCCCCAGTTCATAGATCAGGTCACGGTCCCAGGTAGCGGCAAGTGCTGATGCAGTTGGAAAGCAAGTCGCTGGGACATTTTTCGACATCATCTGGTCGGGGTCGGCAGCACGCCGGACACCGTGCGGGCCATCCGACACCCACATACTGGAAATATCCAGGCGCTCCACTGGCACGGTCTGCCACGCGTTAGCACCGGTACAGATTGCCGCCTTTTCTTCCAGCGTCATCTGGCTAATAAGATGTTTCACGTCTTGAGTTTGGTTTGTGACCATGAACAAATCCTTCTTGAGTATATGTATAGCCGTTCAGACAAAAATTAGTGGTGAGCATTGGACGATGATACAGACCATTGTAACGCATACATGCCCGAAATGCGGCAGTGAAAACATCGTGAGAAACTGAAGCTATTTCTATGAACAATCTTTCAAAGGGGTGTGGCTACTTTGCGTTTTGAACGGGTGCATTTGAATAATATGATAAAGGGCTTTTGCTGTTGAGAAATGGGGTTTTTAGACTGCTCTCACCGTCAAAATGACAACGGTTTGGTCAGAATCACACCATTCTAGCGACTTGAAAGCCGCATTGTTCTCAAAAATGCGTCAAATTTGACCGCAAAATCAGGCTGTTGGTAAGCGATTGGGCGAATGTCATTTTTTGCAATTGCACCCGGTCTTAGATTACACTCACGCCAAACAGAATCTGCACGACATGCTTGATCTTGTCCCCAAGCGTGTCAAAATGCAAAGTAGCCACACCCCATTCAAATCGGTGGCATAGTTTTTTCAATAAGAATCTAGCGTGCAGCGCGCTGGAATGGCCAAATGTCCCGGTCGGTATACGCTGCCTGCCCATCACCGGTCAAGACTGTCTTGCAGCGCGGTATACAACGGTTTGAGTTGTTTATACATGTGCATGTAGACGTTCTGGAAGAGGTCATCATACAGCGCGTGGGCGCGGGTATCCGGCTCAAATACGTCGCTGACGCGCGTCATGGCACGCACCGCCGTGTCAAAATCCGGGTGCAGTCCCAACCCAACAGCGGTGTCGATAGCAGCCCCCAGGCCGGAGGTTTCGTGTGTATGCGGGCGTGCCGTCGGCAAGCCGAAGATGTCGGCGGTAAGCTGCATCGCGGCGCTGCTCCTGGCCCCGCCGCCAGAGACACGCAGTTCGGTGATGCTCACCTTGCTGCGGCGTTCGGTGCGCTCTTTACCTTCGCGCAGGGCGTAAGCCACGCCCTCCAAAACCGCCCGGTACATGTGCGCGCGTGTGTGTACGTCACTGAACCCGATAATCGCGCCGCGCGCCTCCGGCCCCGGCACGCGCACCCCCGGCGACCAGTACGGTTGCAGCACCAACCCGTTCGATCCCGGCGGGGACTGCTGCACCAGTTCGTCGAGCAGAGTTTCCGGCTCGATTCCCTGTTCTTCGGCCTGTACGGTTTCGATCTGCCCGAACTCATTTTTGAACCAGTTGACCATCCAGTAGCCGCGATAAACCTGCACTTCAAGGTTATAGGCATCCGGCACGGCTGAGGGATACGGGGGGATCAGGGGGATCACTTCGATATATTTCCGGTGCGTGGTGTTGATCGTGGCCGTTGTGCCGTAGCTCAGACAGCCGATATGCGGTTCCAGCCCCCCCGAACCTAACACTTCGCAGGCTTTATCGGCGGCAGCGGCGATCACCGGGAGTCCCGCTGGGATGCCGGTAGCAGCGGCGGCGGCGGGTGTAATGGTGCCAAGCGGCGCGGTGGGCGGGATCAGTTCGGGCAGGTGTTCGGGTTTCACGGCTACGGCCTGCCACTTCCAATCCCAGCGCGACGCCCAGCGCTGCCGCTTGTAGTCAAACGGGATGTAACCTACCTGGCTGCCCACCGAATCGACTATGCGCCCGGTCAGCCGGTAAGTTAAATAACCGGAGAGCAGCAGGAACTTGTGAGTTTGCTCCCAGATATCGCGCTGGTGCGTGAAAATCCAGTTGGCCTCAGCCTCGGCCTGGAAGTAGGCGACCGTCTGCGAGACGCGCGCCAGCTTAAAGGCCAGTCCCCATAGGCCGCCAATCGGGGGCAGGTTGTGCGTGCGGCGCTGGTCCAGCCACAAGATCGTGGGGCGCAGCGGTTCCCCGGCGCGATCCAGATTGACCACCGATGCGCGCTGAGTGGTGATCGTCACACCCCGGATGGCGGCTTTCGGGATATTGTGCTGGGTCCAAAGCTGCTGGCACGCCCGGCACAACGAGTCCCAGAAATACTCCGGGTGCTGCTCCGCCCAGCCGGGATGTTTGGAAAAATAGGGGTCGATAACGATTTGCGATCTGGCGACCAGATTACCGTTGAGATCAAACAACAACGCACGCACGCTTTGCGTACCGTTGTCGATAGCGAGAATGAGTTCATCGGTCACAACAAGGACTCTTTTCGTCGCACGTCAGTCTGCCGCATAACCGCATAATGCCATCGCGCCTGGGCCAGTATGCACGCCCATGACCGGCGAAGTCATGCTGATCAGCAGTTCAACTGGCGCATAGTCACGCTGGATTTGCTCAGCAAAGCGTTCGGCGTCGGCGCGCCCTTCACTGTGGACGATCCCGACATACAGCGGTTTGCTGGTGTCTAGCTGGCTGAAGAAGTTGCGGTAGAGTTTGTCTAACGCCTGCGAACGGCTGCGTGAGCGCGTGCCCGGTTCGATGCGGCCTGTCTCGTGATCGACGTAGAGCTGGGGCTTGAGATTCAGGATTGTGCCGACCCACTTCGCCGCGCGCCCGATGCGCCCACCCCGGTGAAGGTATTCGAGTGTGTCTACATGCAGCAGCGTGACAGCATTCTGGCGCACCTTTTCCGCTGCTGCGAGCATATCCGCAGCGCTGCCCCCAGTATCGCGCACACGTGCCGCGGCTAACGCCTGAAAACCCTGGGTGAGCGAATTAGCGCGGCTGTTGAATACGTGTACCGGTAGTTCCGCTGTCTGGGCTGCCTGCAATGCGGATTGATAGGTGCTGCTCATGCCGTTGCTGATGGTGATAATAACGACTTCTTCAGCGCCCTGCTGTGCCGCCTGATCAATGGCGCGCGTGAAATCTGTCGGATGGGGTTGGGAGGTCGTAGGATGTGCAGGATCGTTGACCAGCCGCCGGTAAAACGCATCCGGCAGGATATCCACGCGGTCGCGTAGTTCTTCACGGTCCCACAGAATATACAGCGGCACAAAGCCAATCTGGTGCTGGGCCAGCACATCGTCGGGCAGATCGCAGCCGCTGTCGGTGATCAAACCAATTTTACTCATGAGCTTCTTCCCCTGAACTGAACCGCAGGATACGCTATCCGTTACATATGCACAATTATGCTGGTATTGGGCGTTTGCTGCCCACACTGCGCTGATATGAACCCTTATAAACCATCCCCTACCTACTCCCTTCCCTGAGAGAAGAGAACACATGACGTGGGCAATTATTTCCTTGGATCAGCCTTAACAAGCATAACACACGCCAGCCAGTAGAGTTGCTGCGCAGCATGTTTTCCGGCGAACAAAAACACCCCGGTCAATCACCGGGGTGTTTTTACGATGTCGATAGTTCAGCTCACGGGAACTACAGTTCGAGATCGCCGTGACCGTATTCGTACCACAGTTCTTCAGTCAGCGCCGCCGGATCACACGAGATACCCTGCTGCATGAAGTATGCGCAGATGCGCGTCATATCGCGTTGCAGGATGAAACGCGCGTTGGTGTTGGTGGCAATGTCCGTAACCTGCGGGAAGTCGATGAACACGGCCCGCGCGCCGTCATAAAGCAGATTGAACGCCGACAGGTCGCCGTGAATCAAGCCGTGTGCCAGCATGAGGCGCACGTTACGCAGCACGTCCCGAAAAAGGCGCGCGGCCTGTTCTGCTTCCAGCCGGATCGTGTTCAGGGTTGGGGCCGCTAACTGCCCGTTTCCAACGAAATCCATCAGGATCACGTTATCGCCTACGGCCCAGGGCTTGGGCACGTCCGCCCCGGCGGTATGCAGCGTTTCGAGCGTTTTGTACTCGTGCATCAGCCACGACGAGTGCATCACCTGCCGCCCGAAGCGCGTACCTTTGGTGATCGCGCGCATCTCGCGGAAGTCGCTATCGTTGATGGTCGTGCCGTCGCCCATGATGACCTGCCGGCCCTCACGATACATCTTGTCGTTGCGCAGTTGGCGGAACATACGCGGGCGATAGACTTTGGCCGCGAGCAGTTCCGCGCCGGTCGATTCGTGCGCAGCGCAGCAGTATACGCTGGCTTCCTTGCCGCCTTTCACCTGCGACAGCACATCGGTGATGAACTGCTGGTTGTAGAGCGAATTCAGCGATTCGATCAGCCACCCGGCCTCATATTTCGAGGGTTGGTAGGTCGTCCGGAAACCACCTTCCAGGCCGACCGGGTCCGCGATTTCTTCGACAACCTGATGATGTTCCTTCTTCGGATTGTGACGCGCCTTCGGTTTGCGCTTGCGCCGCGCCTGACGGTCGTTGCGCTGCGGGTTGAATTCTTCGGCGTAAGCGTCGTAGTCGTTTTCGTTCACATGCCATGGCTTGGACATGGGTGCAGGATTCTCCCTGTGTAGTTGCTTGTTATGCGTGCGATTCGGTTCAGTACGGTGAAAATGGGAACCGGACACGTTCAGATACTCCAGGCTGTATGAGTCGGTTTTAGATGATGGCGTGCCGGGAAGGATAAACCGGCAGCATACGTCAAGGAGAATCCACACAGGGCAGTATGATGAGGGGAGCAGGGGTGCTGCTTCCACGCAGCAAAAAACGCCAACCCTACGGCATTCTCCTCCCAGCGGGACGGAGACGCCTGCGCCTGCACGGATTGACGCTGTGTGCGTAGGTGGTTATTTTACGCGAGTTTAGCGTTTAAATCACGCAGTATATGCACGGCAGGAGGCAAGCGTACC
Organism: uncultured Anaerolineaceae bacterium; assembly: GCA_964567525.1. Lineage (GTDB taxonomy): Bacteria > Chloroflexota > Anaerolineae > Aggregatilineales > Aggregatilineaceae > CAYRNY01. The sequence goes on along the minus strand of CAZMNL010000047.1, from coordinate 3,480 downwards.
CTGACCTACACGGGCCGAAACGGTTCCGTATTGAGCCATATACTTTGGGCCTCCTTACATTGTGAGAGACTGCGGACGATGTACGCATCATAGCATAGGGACGCAGGCTTGTCAAAAGTCGCTCGCGGCGCTTTTCGATCAGTGCCCACAGTGCTACAATGCGCGTTATCAGTATTGAGATTCCGCGAGAGGAATACGGATTGATCACGCTTGTTGACATACTGGCTCAAAATCTCGATATCACGGTCGAGCAGGTCGAACGCTGGCTGGCAATGCCCGCCACAGCGATTTACGACGATCCCGCCTATCAGGCGCTCATCCACCAGATCGACAATGCCGCACTTGAGCGCACGCAACCGCAGGTGCGGGCCGTGTATGAAACCGGTCTGCCGCCGATTAAGGCGAAATTCCAGTTGCAGGATACCATCATGAGCGGCTACACGCTCTCTAACTGGGTGCTAGGATTCCTGATGTATCCGGACCGCGCGCGCGATATCTTGGGACATCATGCCCGTATTGCCCCGGAAGTTGTCTATGATGTTTTGCCGGAGCTGGTCGATCTGCTGGACGACAGCGCGGATTGTGACTGCACCGAGTGGAAACGCGCGCTGCTGATTTTCTCACTGCCTTTGCTGGCCGCCCGCTGAACGCTGTCGTAAAGCGATCTGACAGCAGCCAACGTGATGCATTGCCGTTGGCATTGCGTGTTTCCGGTACGGGGAAATTTGCGTTAAGTGCCATCCGCATTTAAGCTAAAGCCATCAAGCAACCTGTTTATTACTCTGGACTCATCATGCAAAACCTGTTACCTACACTGCTGGACTACGATCCAGGGTTGTTGGTGATCATTGCGCATCGCTGGGACGTGGACCTGGAGATCAACGACCGGCGCGATACGGCCCAGGTGCTCGCCGAAGCGATGCTCGAACCGGCGCGCGCCGCGGTTGAATGGAACCGGCTCAGCGATCCTGAACGCGGAGCGCTGCAAACGTTGTTGGGTGCGCCGCAGCATAAAATGCCGGAAGTGCAGTTCAGCCGCTTGTTTGGTGAGATTCGCCAGATGGGGCCGGGACGCCGCGAGCGCGAAAAGCCGCACCTGAACCCGGTCAGTATCGCCGAAACGCTGTATTACCGGGGGCTGCTGTCCATCGCGTTCCACCAGGGCAGCGCCGGGGGGCAGACGTTTGTTTTTGTGCCGTCTGACCTGGCGGCGGTGCTGCCCGTCCACGAAACGGGCTTCGACCTGGAGTCGCTGCCCGACACCGGCGAAACGCTCGAACCCCGGTCTGGCATTGAACCGGCACAGGTGACTCCGGCGACAACCACCCTCGTTGACGATATGACCACGCTGCTCGCGCATTTGCAGATCGCGCGCGTCCCGGCGCAGCCTGGGGCACGCCTGCACCACGTCATCGAAGCATTAGCGCCGTACTGGTTGGGGACACACTCACCCGCATCGGTGGCGCTGATGCTGGCGCTTTCCGGCAGCATGGGGCTGGCGGCGAATGAGGATGACGCATTTCGACCGGTCCCCGCGCGGGCGAAACGCTGGCTTGAGCAGTCACGCCCGCGCCAGGTGCGCGCGCTGGGGGAATCATGGCGCACGAGTACGCTGTACAATGACCTGTGGCACGTGCCGGGTTTGCAGCCAGAGGATACCGGCTGGCGCAACGATCCACTGCTGGCCCGCCAGACGGTGTTCATGTTCCTGGAAATGGTCCCGGAGGGTTGGTGGCCCGTTGGCGAGCTGATCGCGTTGGTCCAGGCCGACGAACCGGATTTCCAGCGCCCAGGCGGGGATTACGATAGCTGGTATATCCGTGACGCAGATACGGGCGCTTACCTGCACGGCTTCGAGAACTGGGATCGCGTCGATGGGGCGCTGCTGCGCTTCATCCTGACCGGGCCAATGCACTGGTTAGGGCTGGTGGACCTGGGCGACGGCGGCGCGCTGGCCCGCCTGACACTCTATGGGCGTGCGCTGGTCGGCGGTGTGGAGTGGCCCGACCCGGACGAAGAACACCCGCCCGCCGTGATCGAAGACGATGGGACGATCCGCGCGCCGCGTATGCTCAGCCGTTACGAACGTTTCCAGCTTGCGCGCATCACCGAATGGGGCGCACCGGGCGATCCGTACACGTACCGGCTGACCGGGGCCGGGCTGCGCCGCGCCGCACAACAAGACCTTCCCCTGGGCGCGATACAGGCGTTTTTGCGCCGGATTACGGGACGCGATAAACTCCCTCCCCTGGTGCTTGAGCAGATCGACCGCTGGGCACAGACCAGCAGCGCCGAAATCTGGATGGAGCGCGGTGTCATACTCCGCACAACAACCCCGGATGCCCTGCAACCGATCCTGGAATTGCCAGAGCTGCGCCGTTTCATTGGCGCGCAGCTTGGCCCCACTGCTGTTTTCGTCCGTGCAGGCCAGGAACATGACCTGGCGGCTGCATTACAACAACACGGGATAGCTGTAGAGTTCGATGACTAGTACAACACCTATGCAAACGTTAACCACCCTTCCCCGGCCCCTGCTCACCGCGTTTGGACGCGCCTTTCCCGGCCATTCGCCGGATGTATTCGTGCGGTCGCCGGGGCGTGTGAACCTGTTGGGCGGGCATATTGATATGCACGATGGTATGGTGATCAATATCGCCATCAACCGCGAAATCTGGCTGGCGGCAGCCTTTGGATCGGCGGACCTGGTGCAGTTGCACGCCGCCGACCTGAACGAATCGGTTACGCTGTCACTCAACCGCCTGGACGACAAAACCGATATCGTCGGGAATCCGCTGCCGCGCTGGGCGATGTATCCCGCCGGGATTGCCTGGGCCTTGCAGCGCCGGGGCCTGAAGGTCAACGGCATTAACGCGGTCTTTCTTGGCAATGTCGCCATGCGCGCCGGGCTGAGTTCATCGGCTGCGGTGGAAGATGCGTTTGCGATCACGTGGCAGTCGTTGGAGGGCTGGTCGCTGAATCGCAGCGAACTGGCCCAGATTGGGCACGAAGTCGAGCGCCAGTATATGGGGCTGGGATCGGGCATTCAGGACCAGTTCACGTGCCTGCACGCCCGCTCGGATCACGTCCTGTACCTGGACTGCCGCACGCTGGAACACCAGCACACGGCCCTGCCGCCCAGCGCCAAAGTGGTGATCTGCGACACCAAGACGCGCCGGGAACTGGTCGGATCGGGCTACAACGGGCGCGCGGAAGATGCTCACGCGGTGGCCCGCACGATCAGCCTGGTGCGCAAAGATGTGAAGATGCTGCGCGATGTTTCGATGGAAAACCTGCTGGAGTTTGAGTCGGTACTCTCCGAAAACCAGTTCCAGCGCGCGCGGCACGTTGTTTCGGAGATCGCGCGCGTGGAACGCGGTTTGCAGGTGCTCATGGCGGGGGATGCGGCGGCATTCGGCAGGCTGATGAACGAATCGTATTGGAGCGCGCGCGACGACTACGGCAGCAGTTCCGATGCGCTGG
>CAZMNL010000046.1:5961-13114 GCA_964567525.1 uncultured Anaerolineaceae bacterium | reverse complement strand
CCAGTGCTGCGGCTTCCGAGAGCAGCGTTCCTGTGGGTACATTGACCGTTCGCGTACCGATGAAAGTGACGATGTGCCGTCGTTCCATATGCCTGCGCGCCCCGCTACGTGGTTTGTTTCATATAGGCGGGCAGGTCCACCGCTTCGCGCGGGCCGACGCAGATTTCCCAGTCGGGCAGTTCTTCTTCCAACTCGCCGGAGAGCACGGCGACGTGTCCCGGCAGCACGATACGCTTGCGGCCCACCTTGTCCGCGACGTTAAACTGCTTGATCGCTTTGGCGATCCGTTCCGCGTCAAACTTCCCGGCGGCCCAGGCGGTGAGTACGCTCATGCCTTCGGCGTCCGCCACCACCAACCACGCGGGCATTCCGGCGCTTTCGATCTCGTTGGCAACACTGAAATACGTGATGCTGAAGTTGGTCGTAACCAGCACCGGGCTTTCCGGCTGCGGGTTGTTGATCTCGTAGACGCCGGGCTGCACCTGGATCGGCTTCTGCGGGTCGGTGTAGATGTTCTCGCGCAGCACCAGCAGCGGGTAGACGGTTTCCGGCGCGAAGTGATCGAGCACGATCACGCCGGCGTACTTGGCAACGGCCTGCGTCGCCAGGATTTGTTCCTGTGCCGCGTCGCCCGCCTCGCCAGGGAACACGATGATCGGGTAGCCCAGCGGGCGGAAGTTCTGCTTGAGCGCCAGCCGCCGAATCTGCGTGTTCAGGATCAGGACCGAACTCATATCCTGGTCAGCGGGGGCCAGCACCAGGTCATTCACGCCCGCGTCCTTGATCTGGCCGGTCAGTTCGGCCAGTTCGTCGAGCGTGCCGCCCCTGACGGCCAGTGAGGTCCCGTGCTGTTTGGCGATCTCGGCCATCGCCTGCCAAGTGGCGCGCGTAGCGCAGTAGAGCAGCGGCTTTTCGCCGTCAACCGCGCGCATCCCCGCCGCGATCACGTCCGGGTCTTCGCTGATCAGCACCAGTGGTTGATCGCTGGCGCGGCGCACGGCGTTGATCGCCGCGACAAACGCACCGGGATCGTCGCTGGCGGATTGCACCGCGATCCCATCCAGGGTCAGCGACATGCCCACATAGGCCACTTCATAGCCGGTTACGGCGGCGGCGGTCGCCTGGATCGTCTCAGCGTCCTGGTTATCGTAGACGCGCACGAACAGCCCCGGTTTGTGGTAGAACTTCTTTTCGTGGCGGAACAGCACGGTTTCATTGCCGATTTGCAGTTCGTGCCCGTTCGCCCTGAGTGTGACCAACCGCACGGGGGGTTCTGCCGCATCCGCGAGCTGTGCCTGGGCCTCCGCGCTGACGTGCGGACATGTGGACAGCTCAACCTGCTTGGCGGCGAGCTTCATCGCAAAAGCGAGACAGGTGGGAAAACCGCAGTCTTTGCAGTTGGTCTGCGGCAGCAGTTTGTAGATTTGAATCCCTGACAGGGCCATGAGTAGTTTCCCCTTTTGCCGCTAGACTTTTTCCGGTACGTTCATCAGGGCATCAATCGCCGCCTGCACGCGCGTGATGCTTTCGGGGTGGCGCAGCACGACGATATCCGCGCCGGACTCCAGCAGGGTGATAGCGGTCATGGTTTCCCACGCAATCGCGCGCGCGTTCCAGTCGCCCCAGCTTTCCGGCACATCGTCGCCCACTTTGCTTTCTTTGGTTTTCCACGCTTCATAGCCCGGTGTGACGATCATGGGTAGTTGCGTCATCGCGTCACCTTGCAGCGCCGCCAACCGCAGCCGTTCCATGACCGAGTAGCCGTACTCGATGCCATAGCCCAGCGCCCCGGTGGTGGGGTCCATCAGCACGCGGTCGAGCGGCAGTCCCATGTCGCTGATCAGGATGTTGAGCTGCTTTGAGAGGTTGACATCCATCGGTGCGCGCGCGATCACCAGGTGATCGTTTGCCAGCGCCGCCGCTACCATCGTGCGATAGTTCTTATCCTCGCAGAGACCTAACACGATGCGCTCACCTTTGGTCGCGTCGGCGATGGGTACGAGCAGTTCGTTATCCAGTTCCGCCTGCCCTGGCCCGAAGACCAGCAGCGGCAGGCCGCAGCCATCCAGCACCGCGCGGGCCGTGTTCACGGCGGCCTGCGGCGTGAGCGGCGGATCGCCCTGGCGCAGCGTCAGCGCGATCAGGTTGGCCCCAGCGCGCTCGGCGGCCTGCGCCCAGGCGACGGGGTTATCGATCACGTCATGCCACGCATCCAGCAGCAGCGGCGACCAGTCGTCGGGGCGGCTGCTGGCGACCTCAACCGCCACCACCGGGCGGTACGGCATGGGGTTTTCGAAGTGCATGAAGGGCAGCGTTTGCTCGCCGCCGACAGTGACGGTACTGGCCCGGCTGCCCCCTTCCGCTTTGACAGCGCCCAGCGTCACCGTGCGTACTTTCCCTGTCCAGGAGTCCTTTGGAATCTCAACGCTCATCGGGTTTTCCTTTCACCTCACAGACCGGGCAAAGCCAGTCGGTATGGCTGGGCCGGGCCGGGTGTTTTTTGTTTTCCAGGCCGACACACTCGCCGCACGTGTGAAAGTCGATGCACTGCTGGTCGAAAGCTTGCTTCGGCGACGCCGCATAGCGGAACTTGAACCCGTCGTATTCGCCGTGCAGCCGGGCCTGTAGTTCGAGTTCCTGGCGCACATCCATCGTTGCACGCCCCACGACTTTCGGGGTAAATGTGCCATCCGGGTTAAGCCGGCCCAGCATAAAACTGCCCGGCGACTTCTGGGTGACAACGGCCTGAATCGTATCGGTAGTGAGTGGGTGTGGACCTTCCAAAATTACGCTAGCCATCGTTTCCTCCTCAAAGACCAACTTTCCGTCTCAGGCAAACAATCGCCGTATATAGTGGCCGGGGCCGGTCGCGCTAATCCTGCGACCGGCCTCGCGCCTCGTCCCGGCGTTTGAAAAATGTGGCGAGCGGTAGTTCGCGTTCCGCCTTGATACCGAGGTCTTTCAGGTCAGCGGTATCTTCGGCGACCAGGTAGCGCAGCAGGTGCGTGTATGATATCCACGCCGCCGGATACCTGATCCCATCCCCGTGATGCAGCACGTAGAGCGCCCGCACACCCCGGTCCTGCATGATCTGCGCCGCTGCCAGCAGCGGGATATCAGGCCGGATGTGCGGGATTTCCTCGCTCATGAGGTCCTCAGCGGTCAGGTCTGCCCAGGTGTCGCGGGTGGACGCCCGCACAAGCTGATCGCGGCCCACCACGCCCACCGCATGACCTTCAGCATCCAGCACGATCACGCCTTCCAGGTCGCGGTCCAGCAGCGTATACACAATCGTCGTCAGCGATGTATCGAGGCCGCAGGTCAGAACCCCAACAGTCATCAGGTCGCGCACGAGTACGGCGGTGGTCATGGGGTATGCTCCTTCCGTGCCCTAGAAGATCGGGTCCATGATCAGCGCCGGGTGGTTGTGCTGTTCCAACCATGCCAGCAGATCATCGACACTGGTCACGCTGCGCTCATCGGCGATCTTTTCGAGCAGGTCGGGATCGCCCTCACGCTCCGCGACGGCTTGCAGTTCGTCGGCCATCGTCTCTTTTAAGACGCTGCTCATCCACACCACACGCTTAAAACCGCCGTCGGCGGAGATAAACTTGGGGCTGACCAGGTAGAACTTGCCCACGCCCATCACGCCCGGCGTTTGCAGCCCGCCGCCCGCGATGCCCGCCAGCGTGCTAAACGTCATCCCGGCGGGCGTCATGCTGATATCCTCGCGGCTGACGACCATCACGCCGTTAGCCTCCGGGATCAGCATCACGATGCATTCGAAGCAGCCGCATGCACTCATCGGATTTTCCATGATCGAGTACATGGCGACTTCCTGCACGGAGCCGTGCGAGCCGCTCTTGGCATAAGCGTTGATGCCCGTCCAGTAGCCGAGCCGTTCATCCAGCATTTCGCCGAGCTTGATCGGCTGGTTCGGGCCGGTGGGGTTGATGCTGAAGGACGCTTTACAGTCCAGCCAGTTGTACGCCCCGCACAGCCCCAGGCGTTCCGGGCTGACGATGCATACATGGTCCGGCGCGAAGGACTGGCACAGCGTACAGCTATAGAAGTCGTCTACGGCGTTGTCGGTCAGGTCCGCCAGGCGCTTGTTACGGAAATCGTAAGCTTCGCGCGCTTCGGCGAGCCACGCCTGTAACGGCACAGGATCGGTATAGATCGTGACCTGCACCTTGTCCACGATCGCGCCGAAGTCCGCATGGAAACGCGCGTGTAGAATCTTGCCGAAGTGTTCCAGGTTGAAACCCTTGTCAACGGCAGCGTTCGAGATGCGAATCCAGGCGATATCGCGCTGCCCGATGTGCTGAATGCCCGACGCGCCATTCACGAAGTAGTGAATCTGCCGTTCGAGCACCGGCTCGAAGTCCTCTTGCATCTGCCGCCCGGCGACTTGCACGACAATGCCCATATCCATGTGCCCCTGGGGTTCGATATGATCGAAGCTGGGGCCGACGACTTCGATCTTGCCGTCGGTAACGTCGTCCAGCGGGGCCATGTGCAGGTATTCGAAGCAGCGCGTATGCTTGCCGCCGAACTCCACGCGCATATCGGCGCGGCGCACGACTTCGCCCTCAAACGCCGAACCATACGGCACGGGCACCGGCACATCCGCCACGCGCACCTTGACGCCGCGTATCTCGATGCACTTCTGCACCAGCCGTTCGGCGCGTTCCAGGTCGTCGGCCCCTTGGATCTCGTTGAAGGGCATACTCACGACGTGCTCGTAAGTGGTGATGCCGGTCGGCAGGATTTCCGGGATGATGGTATCGGCGATCACGGGGAAGCCGAAGTTAATCGCCCCGGCAGCGGTGGCGTATTTCAGGTCGTCCACTTCGCCCAGCGCCAGCACGAAGGCGAACACGCGATCCTTGTTGTACATCAGGATTTCGCGCGCCATGCCGCCCTTCAGCCCGCCAAACGTCAGCGCGGAACGCACGGCGAAGCCCAGCGCGTAGATCGCGCTGATCGTGTCCGTGCCAAAGGGGACGGTATAGGTGTCGTAACCCAGTTCGACGCCTTCTTCCATCAACTGGTGAATGATGCTGCGCCCGTTGACGTTGCCGGAGAGGAAAGTCAGAATGTTGCGGCGCTGGAGTTCGCGCACGATCTTGACCGCGACGGCGTTAGACTTGGCCGCGCCGACAATCGCGGCAAAACCGGGCATACGCCCGTCCACAAGCTGGATACCCCATGTCCGCAGTTGGATATCGTCGATGGGGCCGTTGAGATAGCCGTTCGCACCGTTGCCGCCGCCGTTATCGGGACTGGTGAAGCTGTAGCCCGTGCCGCCCGCCAGGCTCAAACCGGGCAGGGGTTCCGGCTGAATGCCATACACAAAACGAATGGCCTCGATAGCTTCTTCGGCGAGCAAGGTCGCCATGCCGCAGTCCAGAGTTTCGCCCAGGTATGGCGTCCAGTACGCATCGGAGGGGACCGGGTGCAGCAGTTCGCGGGCGTGCGCCAGGATCGGCTCAAGCTGCCCGATGGTAGATACTTCCTGCCCGGTGATGCCAAAAGCCAGCGGCAGGTAGTACGCGGTGTTAGGGAATGCGACCGGTGTATCCGGTCCTTTTTCGGTCAGTGCGCGGTACAGCATAACTTCCGCTTCGGTCACGATGGCATTCGCGCCACGAATAGCGCGGGTGGCAATATAACGAGACATGAGGCTACCTCCTACCCTTGTGGCGAGCCGTAGATGGCGGCCAGACGTTCGTCAGCGGGCAAGGCGTCCAGTTCCAGCATTCGGGCGTCACCACTGCGGCCAAAGCGGGCCGGGTCGTATTCCGGCAGGCCGAGTTCGGCGCGTTTGCGGTCGATGTGGGCCAGCGTGCGGCGAATCATCTCGTGCGGGTCGGGAACGAATTCCAGCTTGCCGCCGTAGAGTTTTTCCCACCCTTCGCTGATGTAGCGCGCGACGATGTCGCTGTCTTCCACCCTGTCCGGCATTCCGCTGACCGGCGACGTGCCGCCGAAGATCACATACGCGCCCGACGCAACGCAGTACGTACCGATGGAGAGCGCCTTTTCGCTCATCCATTCCGGGGCCAGCCCGACGGCGGGCACCTGGTCGATATCGTCGCCCAGACCGCCTTCCTCAACGATTTGCGTCAGCACGGTCAGGATGCGGGTGTTGTCCACGCACGATCCCATGTGCAGCACGGGCGGGATGCCGACCGTCTCGCAGACTTCGCGCAGCCCTGGTCCCACCTGGTCCAACCCGGCTTCGCCGAGCATCAGGCCCAGCTTGGCGCTGGCAATCGCGCCGCACCCGGTTTCGACGATCAGCACATCCTGCTTGAGCAGTTCTTTCGTGACCAACGTATGCAGGTAGTCGTGCTGGCTGCGGGGATTGTTGCAGCCGACAATCGCAGCCACGCCGCGAATCCGCCCCGACATGATCGCGTCGTTCAGCGGGCGGAACGACGCGCGATAGGTTCCGCCTAACATGTAATTGATGTACTCATGCGAAAAACCGGGGATCAGGTTTTCGCGCACATCGGGGATCTGCGTTTCGCCGCGATTCTTAAAGTTATCGATAGCGTGCTTCAAAATGTCCTGGGCAATCGTCAACGCGCGGTGTTCGTCGAACTCGATATGTGTCGCGCCCTTGATCTTGACCTTCGGCGAGGTGGTGATTACCTGCGTGTGGAAGTTGGACGCCAGGCTTACCAGGGCTTGCATGATGCACTGCACATCGACGACCATCGCTTCAACCGCGCCGGTCAGGATTGCCAGTTCTTGCTGCAAGAAGTTCCCCGCCGCCGGGATGCCCTGGCGCATCAGGATTTCGTTGGCCGTACAGCAGATGCCGGACAGATTCACGCCCTGCGCACCCGCCGCCCGCGCGTATGCAACGATCTCCGGTGTCTGGGACGCCGCCACGATCATCTCGCTGAGCGTCGGTTCGTGGCCGTGTACCACCACGTTCACCATGTCGCCCTTGAGTACGCCGAGATTGGCCTGACCGAGCACCGGGGCCGGGGTTCCGAACAGGATATCCGAGATATCGGTGGCGATCATGCTGCCGCCCCAACCGTCAGACAACGCGGTACGCACGGCGTGTTCGAGAATGTGTTCGGGGTCCTGGTCGTCGCCGATGTGCGTGCGGTGCAGCGCCTCGACGATTTCGCGG
>CAZMNL010000046.1:0-5951 GCA_964567525.1 uncultured Anaerolineaceae bacterium | reverse complement strand
CCGTGCTTGCGCCAGCGTTCCTGGCGCGTGGCGGGCGCGCGCTCGATGGGAACGACCGCGCCTTTTTGCTGGCCGAACTGGGCCAGATACAAGTCGGCGAGATCGTCAGCGATCTCTTCGGGGGCGCGGCCTTCGATGGGGATATCATAGTAGCTGGCGACCGTGCGGAGTTTGGCGATATCGCGGATGACGTAACCTTCGGCTTCGCCGTTGGCAACGGCCTTCAGGGTGAAGGCCATGTCGCGCCCGTGATCGGAGTGGGCCGCAGCACCGGCGGCAATCGCGCGAATCAGGTTGCGCGCCTGGATGGTGTCAATCGTCGCGCCGCAAACGCCGGTCTGACCGTCTTTGGTCAAACGGCACGGTCCCATACCGCATAATTTGCAGCACATGCCTGCTGAACCAATATTACAGGGAGAGAGGTCATCTGCCCGTGTGAAGGCGGTCGGCAAACCGAGTTTTTCGGCGCGTGCCAGCATCTCCTGGGCAGCGGGATCAATCGAGTACTCTTCGGGGGTGCGTTGTTTTTTAGCCATCGCCTACGTCTTCCTCATATATCACGGATCGGATGACTCCCAGGCCGGGGCACGGCCACAGCGGACGACCGGTATGGTTAACACTCTGTGCAAAACTGACAACGGATTTGACGTTTTCATAGACGGTTGTATGACGGGCAAACGGTTTCACAACGGGTTCCTTTTGGGTGGACAGGGGGGTCTCAACGGGAAATACGGCATCGCCAGCGTATCCGGCTTGCTCAAGAGCTGCGCGAATCTGGTCAGGATTGGTTCCGGCAGGATCAAACGTAACCTGGGCGGTCCGCAGGCTGCCGCTGGCGAAGACATCCTGGACTCCGGGAATCTCCGAGAGAATCCTCCGAACTTCGATAACATGATGATCGGCATACATGGTAGAGAGATTTAGTTCAATCCATCCCATAAAAAACACTCCTCCACTAGTTGGACCGCATGATCGTCACTGATGATCTATCAATAGAGATGCTTATTTTTTTGTATTAATCAATATGGTAAAATATCAATATCTCCTGGCTTATTGATAGGATCAGGTAATTTGGTGGTGTGGCGCAAGTGAATTTTATCACTATTGTTAGTTTCAATTGTCATTTCTTATAAGACCTTAGATCGTTTTTCTGGCTGCTAATGCGATCTGCATCATGTTTAGCGTTTGGAGATCGAATCGTGAATTAATGCATACTTACTTGAAATCGCGCCGATTTGCGCTTAACCTATATGCGAGTGTGCCTCATACAGCGTTGGGAAATCCGCGCGCAGATGCCTATCAACAGGACGAGATGACCATGTCTGGATTGACAGCCGCGATCCTGGCCGGGGGCCAAAGCTCCCGCATGGGAACTGACAAAGCATTCGTTGAGCTGGCGGGACGTACCTTGATCGCGCACATGCTGGCGCAGATTGCGCAGGTTGACGCCATCCAGAACACGATCATCATCACCAACGATCTGGAGCCGTACAAGCCTCTGAATCTGCCGCTGTTCAGTGACCGGATTCCCGGCAAAGGCGCGCTGGGCGGCATCTATACCGCGCTGCACGCCAGCCAGCACGCGCACACGCTGGTGCTGGCGTGCGACATGCCGCTGATCAATCCGGCGCTGTTGGGCTACATGGCCGCGTTGCGCACCGACACCGACCCGCCGCCTGACGTGATCGTGCCGCGTGTGGACGGTTATCCCCAGGGATTGCACGCCATCTACGGCAAAACCTGCCTGGACATCATCCAAAAAGACCTCGAAGCAGACCGCCTCAAAGTGATCGGGTTCTATGGCGTGGTGCGTGTGCGCTATCTGGACGAAGCGGAATACCGGCCCTACGACCCGCAGCAGCGCGCATTTTTCAACGTCAACACGCCGCAAGACCTCGCCGAAGCCCGGCAGATGCTCGCTGGCGAATAAACGCGGCCCGTCTCAATGCACGTGGCGGGTCGGGTCTTTGATCGCCCCACCGAGCGGCTGGTCTGCGTCCTCATGCGCTTGTTCCGGTGGCGTGTCCAGTTTTTGCAGCCGGACCGCGGCCATCTTGTAATCCGGAATCTTGGCGCGCGGGTCGATGGTATTCACCGTGAGCAGGTTCGCGGCGGCCTCTGCAAAGTGGAACGACATAAACACCGTGCCGGGGGGCGAGCGCCGCGTGATCAGCGTCCGCGCCACGACCTGCCCGCGCCGTGACGTGACCTCGATCCAATCGCTATCCGCAAGGCCCAGCTTGCGCGCGTCGCTGGGATGCACTTCGACGACCGGTTCGGGATAGGCCGCGTCGAGACGTGAACGGCGCGTCATCGTGCCGCCGTGCCAGTGATAGAGTACGCGCCCGGTCGTCAGGTGATACGGGTACTCGTCGTCCGGCATTTCGCTGTCGGCGGTGAAGTTCAGCGCCCAGAACTTGCCGCGCCCGCGCGGGAACCCGTCCGCGAACAGGTAGGGCGTGCCGGGATGGTCGAGCGCGGGGCACGGCCAATGTACGCCGCCGCCTTCGCGCGCGATGCGCTCGTAGGTGATGCCGTAAAAATCCGGCGTGACGGCGCGCATCTCTTCCCAGATCGCCTCAGGATCGGGGTAATCAAACCCGGCGCTATGCGCGCGTCCGGATAACGCTTCCATGCGCCGCGCCAGGTCACAGATGATCGCCCAATCCGGGCGCGAGTCGCCGGTCAGCGGCAGGGCGGTATGCACGCGCTGCACGCGCCGGTCGCTGTTGGTGAAGGTGCCGTCTTTCTCGGCAAAGCTGGCGGCGGGCAGAATTACGTCGGCGTATTCGCCGGTTTCGTTCATGAAAATGTCGATAGCGACGATGAAGCCGAACTGCTCTATCGCGTGGCGCGCGTGCGTGAGATCGGGTTCGCTCATCAACGGGTTTTCGCCCAGCGCCACCAGCGCGCGAATATCGCCCGCCAGCGCACCGTTGAAGTATTCAGTCACGGTCAGGCCCGGCTGGTTGGACAGCGGCACACCCCACGCCTGCTCAAACTTCGCCTGCACGTCCGGATCGTCTACCCGCTGATAGGCCGTGTAGACGTTGGGCAGCCCGCCGCTGTCCGAACAGCCCTGGACGTTGTTCTGCCCGCGCAGCGGATTCAAACCGGTCTGCGGTTTGCCGATGTGCCCGGTCAGCAGCGCAAGATTGGTCAGCGAGAGCGTGTTATCCGTGCCGTGTACGCTCTGGCTGATGCCCATGCCCCAGTAGATCGCGGCGCGCGCAGCGTCAGCGTACAGCCGCGCCGCCTCGCGGATCGCGTCCGCCGGTACGCCGCTGATACGCTCGGCCCACTCCGGCGTGGAAGTCTTGATCGTCTCGGCGTATTCTTCAAACCCTTCGGTGCGCGCGTGGATGAAATCCTCATTGTAGCGTTTTTCGCTCACGATCACGTGCGCCATCGCCTGGAAGACGGCGACATCTGTACCGGGCTTCTGCCGGAGCCACAACGTCGCAAAGTCCACCATTTCGATCTGGCGCGGGTCCACCACGATCAGCTTTGCGCCGTTTTGCCGCACGGCTTTTTTCAGGAACAGGCTGATCACCGGGTGCGTTTCGGTGGTGTTGCTGCCGGTCACGATGAACGTATCCAGGTGCTCCATTTCGGCGATGCTGTTGCTCATCGCTGAGGAACCAATCGCAAGCTGCAACCCGGCCACGCTGCCCGCGTGGCACAGCCGCGCGCAGTGATCGACGTTGTTCGTCCCGATCACGGCGCGGATCCACTTCTGGAACACGTAATTTTCTTCGTTGGTCACTTTGGCGCTGGCGAGCGCAGCAACACTGTCCGGGCCGTGTTCACGCGCGATAGCGTTCAGACGTTCCGCAACCAGGGTCAGCGCCTCATCCCAGGTCGCCTCTCTGAACTCGCCGGGGCCACCTGTGCGGATCAACGGTGTGGTCAGGCGTTGGGGATGGTGCGCGAAATCCGTACCGAAACGGCCCTTGACACACAACTGCCCGAAGTTGGGCGCAGCATCAAACGGCGCGCTGGTGCGGTAGATCAGGTCGTCCTTGATGTGCAGTGTAAGCTGGCAGCCCACCCCGCAGTACGGGCAGGTTGTGCGCTGGGTGCGATCCGGCTGTAACGGGGATGGTAGGGAAGTCATGGGGCGCTACTCCGTAAAAAATAGCTTTCAATTCGGCATCAGGGCAAGAACAGAAAGAAATGCTATATAATATAGGATAACACAGATGAGTTTTAAAAGAATTATTTAGGGCTGATCCAGGAATAAATCACCCAAATGAGTTGGCCTTTGCTCCCCTTCCCTGAGGGAAGGGGTTGTGGGGGATGGGGTAATTATTTTCTTGGCGTAGCCTGGGAAGGCCAATCTCTAATGTCTACCGCAATTCCCCTGGATACCATTCTCAACCGTTACGCCGGGCGGCGGCGCGAGGCCTTGCTCCCGGTGTTGTGGGACGTGCAGACCGCGTTCGGGTTTGTCGCGCCGGAAGCCGTCAAAGCGATCTCGCACGTTCTGCACATCCCGGAAGCCGAGATTTTTGGCGTGATCGGCTTCTATTCGATGTTCTCCGATCATCTCACAGCCCGGCACACGATCCGACTCTGTACCAGCCCCTCGTGCCGCGTAGCCGGTGCGGAGGCGCTCGTCGAGCATGTGTGCGCCCGCCTGGATATTCAGCCCGGCGACACTACGCCCGACGGTCGCTATACCGTCACAGAAGCCCCCTGCCTGGGGTTATGCGAACATGCGCCCGCCGCGCTGGTGATCGGCGGCGGCGTGCGCCAGGTGGCCCCGGTGCGCGATCCTGGGGCGCTGCTGCAAGCGGGCGATAGCGACTCTGAGCCGGTCGGCGTGGTGGTGGGCGGCGCGACGAACGTTTTCCGCTTAAACGAGATCGACACCGACCGCGCGCAAACATTGGGCGAATACGGCGACTATGCCGCGTTACGCCGCGCGCTCTACCACCTGACCCCCGACCAGGTGATCGGAGAGATCGAAGCGTCGGGATTGGTCGGGCGCGGCGGGGCGGCGTTCCCTACCGGCCTGAAGTGGAAGTTCACGCGCGCGGCCCTCAACGGCCCGCCGCTGGTGGTCTGCAACGCCGATGAAAGCGAACCGGGGACCTTCAAAGACCGCGCGGTGATGGTCTTGCAGCCGCACCTGTTGATCGAAGGGATGGCGATCTGTGGGGCCGCCGTCGGCGCGGAACAGGGATTTATCTTCATTCGCGGTGAATACCCCGCCGCAGCGCAGCGCATCGAGGCCGCGATCCGGGAAGCGGAGGCGGCGGGTCTGCTCGGCGAGCACATCCTGGGAACCGAATTTACGTTTCACATCGAAGTGCGGCGCGGCGCGGGCACGTACATCAGCGGCGAAGAAACCTCGCTGTTCGAGGCCATCGAAGGCAAACGCGGTTTTCCACGCATCAAGCCGCCATTCCCGACCACGCACGGCCTGTTCGGGAAACCCACCGTGATCAACAATGTCGAAACGCTGGCGGTGATCCCCGCGATTGTGCAGCAGGGCGCGACGTGGTTCCGGCAGCAGGGCACACCGCAAAGTCCGGGCGTCAAGCTGGTTTCGGTCAGCGGGCACGTACACCGACCGGGCGTGGTCGAGATTCCGCTGGGCATGACCCTGCGCGAACTGCTCGACGATCACTGCGGCGGCGTGGTGGGCGAACTGGCGGCGGTGCTGATGGGCGGCGCGGCAGGTACGTTCCTGACGCCCGGTGATATCGACGTGCCGCTGACCTTCGAGGACCTGCGCAGCGTAAAAAGCACGCTGGGATCGGGCGCGATCATGGTCTTTAACGATACGGTCGATCTGCGGGAAGTGCTGTTGAGTCTTGCGGAGTTCTTCCAGCATGAGAGCTGCGGGAAGTGCTACCCGTGCCAGCTTGGAACCCAGCGACAGTTGGAGATCATCCGGCGGCTGCCCGCGCCCCTGCCCGGCGACCTTGACCGGCTGCGCGATG
>CAZMNL010000045.1:0-13307 GCA_964567525.1 uncultured Anaerolineaceae bacterium | reverse complement strand
AGATGGCGCTATGTCCCTCCATTCTAGCGCGAAAATCGCCGGGCGAGAAACCCCGGAAGTGCGCGTTTTTGTGCCAAGCAGGGAGTCGATTTTCGGCGACACCATCCTTTTGGCGCTGCGTAACTAGTCAATAAAATTCATGACTAATCACCAAATACAGTGTATGCGATATTTGCGGCATTGTCAAGCAATTTCTTGATTAGTCAAAAGAGTTGTGCTATGCTCATCTTATGAGAAGGGAGGGTAATTGAATTGGGCGAACTAAAGATAGGAGCAGCCAGAATGCTAGCTCTCAAAGCGGCGAATGAGGGGCGGGAGAAGATTCCTATCTCTGAAGTTGTGAGCGAAATGAACAAAATTGCTCATCACAAGGGAAGATCGCCGGTTGGTCGCTCTGCGATTGATTCCTGGATCAGCGGGAGTCCAACGCGCTTTGACGAACACATCATTTTGGCGTGGTGTGACTATTTGCCATGCACCGTCGGGCAATTACTCAAGTACGACGGCGCGCATCCATTTACGATTGAAAATTTCGAGTTGGGGCAAGTGGTGGCCGTCGCATAGTGTATCCCTATACGACGGCCAGATGTACCCGCGATATAGCGCGGGGCACACCTTAATCGAGTCTAGTTGAATAATATTTTGTGGACAAGCGAACACGTGAGCCAGATTCGCAGCGCAAAAACGCGCAGAGCGAGGTAATGAGGAATAGCTTTAAATAGGATGCAAGAAAACTATTCTTTGGAGTACCGATTTTGCATAGGGGCGCAAGCAGAACACGTTCTATCGTTCCTTCAAGCGCCCTGACGAAAGTGGTATAAACAATACAACTCGAAGGATTTCCTTCGAGTTGTAGAGCACTTTAACATCTGCATACACGGCTACTAAAACCTGTTGGTCTTAGTGCGGGAATTGGGGACCTTTACGATCCACGCTACGGGTAAAAATCAGTCGGGGCGCCCGGATTTGAACCGGGGACCTCACCGACCCGAACGGTGCGCGCTAGCCAAGCTGCGCTACGCCCCGAAACTGGATAGAGTTTACACCACGTGTGCCCGCTTGACAAGGGGCAATTGGTGCGCGATACTACGCCGCACCTTACGCCAAGTTCTGAACCATGTCAACTATATAGACAACAGGCAGCCATATGGTTATTTTACGCCAGGGTTTCAAAATTATCGGGGGAGTGGTGTTATTCATTATACTGCTGGTGCTGGGTGAGCTGCTCGCCGCAGCTTTAACCGGCAGTCACCGGCGTGCGTTTGCCGTGCTCTCCGCCGATGATATACTTGAACTGGGTGAGCAAACCGCCGATCTTGCTACCCATGCCGCGCAGTACCAGCCCGAAATCCGCGTCAATCAGGCGCATGTCCCGCCTTATATCGAAACGATCTGGTATCAAGCCGTTGACCAGGGTGACACCCTGATGCTGGTGTATTACGCGGACTGGCCCAACGAGATACACCCGAACTCGGTCTTTCACTGGTTGTACGAAAACTATCGGCGGGCGGTCTATGGTTCGGCGCACGACATTGAGTACATCGAACTCCAGATTGACAAAGCGACCGGCATCGTGCAGTGTGTGCGCTATGAAACGGCGGAACCGGGCGACTATAACCGCAATTGGACCGTTCACCAGTTTGTGTTCATCGACCGGTTGGCATCCGGTGAGGGTTATACGCACGTGATTTGCGCAGAGAACAATCCGTGCCAGTCCGATCCCCAGGTGATTGATGCGGTCTGGCGCGCCGGAGATGTGCCCGTGCTCGGCGTGATGACGTGGAATCACCTCTACGAACTGCTGCCCGGTGACGATTACGGCGTCTATACCGAAACTATCCAGGCCCCACTGCATTATCTGACCGATGACGTTTACCGCGAGCAAAAAATGGCCCGCCGCAGCCAGGGTGATCTCAAGACGAATCCCGACGAAACCTCGCGTAACATTCTACGCATCGTGTTTTGGAGCCTGGGCGCGCTGCTCACCGTGCTGCTGACCTGGGGAAGGATGCGTCAATGAGTGCTGGTGAAGCAGAAAACATAATCCTTCCTTTAGCCTGTCCGTATTGCAGCCACACGAACCACATACCCTCTGATCCCCGCCACCGGGGAGTCGCCCCACGCCAGATTGAAATCACGCCCTATACACGCAGCAAAGGTGAATTTGAAACCGTCAAGCGTTGGTCGCGGATTGGGCTGGATTTTTTTGCGGAACTGGTCAATTGGGAAGCGATAGGTATTCTGCGCGTGCCGGAAGGTGATGTCGAACTCGATATCAGCTACCAGTTGATCCCGTGTGAGGCGTGCGATCATTTCTTCGACGTATATCTGAACTGGACGCCGGGCCGCGACTTCAAAAAACTGTGGCCGCACCTGTTCGGGCGCAATGAACAACAGCACATCCAGCGCTACCAACGCCTGCCCCGCACGTTTGGGACACTGGACGGACTGGCGCAATATCTGCCGCACCGATCATTTTTGATAGCAACGATACTCACCGTTCTTTTGCTGTTCATCGTTTCATTTATCCCGCGCCTGCTGATCGCTTACGATCAAGCACCCGGTGCGGTGCTGCGTGAGTTCTGGCATATCAGCTCTATTGCGATTATCACGCGCGTGGTCGGCGGTGCGGTGCTGGTGTTTCTGTTGTACCAATCTCGGTCCTACATGCAGAATATGCACACCTCAGAAGGCTTTTACAGCCTCTTTGCTGTGCAAAAACCTGATCACGTCACGCACTGGCTGAATTTCACGGTGTCGCGTGTTACAGGCGTGCAGTTAAAACCACAGGGCTATTCGATCACCCAGACCAGCGTGTTGGCCGGTTATCCCTCAGCAACGATTTTGCTGGCAATGTGGCTGATCGCGCACTTAAACGCCACGCCCGGCGGGTTATCTACCGTCGCCAACCTGGGGCTGCTCCTGGTCTTGATCCTCGCCGGGTATCTGGCCGGTGTGTGGAGGGAATTTCGCAGCGGGGCAACACGACGGGTGCTTTCAAAGCGCTTGCTTGAGAAACACGCCGCGTTTTTTGACCAGCGTACACTGCTGTCACGCGCCGCCGCAAGCATCGTTGGCAAGCTGGACTGGTTCGTCCCGGTGACGGGCGCGCGGCTGCGCGGGGCCATCGTGTGGGGGTTGGGTGCGTGGCTGGTCGTGGCAGTCGTGCAGATGATCAGCGCCCAACCCGGTGAATGGGCATGGGTGGTTGACGGGCTGTTCGAGGTGCTGTTTTGGATGGTGGTCGCGTATTATATTGGTACACATATCCAGCTTGCGTTTGGCATGGCGATCTATGTGTTGTTTCAGGTCAGTCGCATTCCGCTTAAGGTTCACCCGCTGCTCGGTTTTGATGAACTGAAACCCGTCAAGCGGCTCGTCCACATCTCGACCATGATCCTCGCTGCGGTTTTGTGCATGGTGCTGGTGCTGACGGTTCTTGAAGTGCTGCCCTGGGAGCGAATCGGGGTTCCCCTGCCCACCGATCAAATGTTGGAAAACACAACCTGGCTATTTGACTGGGCGACCATCGGCTTGCTATTGATGTTTTTCGTGCTGGGGTTTATCATTTCTCGCTGGATTCCGCTGGGTGTGGTCATCTATATCGTGCTGCTGGTATTGAGCAACGCTCTGACCGATACGCTGCCGCTGTGCGCGACCGCCAGCGCATCGGAAGTTTGTCGGGAAGTGCGGCCCGTGTTGGATGCCAACATCATTAAAATCCCTGTAGGCAGCATCCATATCACGCTCTGGCCGTCGTTGATTCTGATTGGGGCGTTTGTTTACCTGGTCGGTTTCGTCTATATCGAATCCATCCAGCAGCAGTTCGTAAGGCTGCAAAATGCAGCGAAAGAACCCTACATCGCGCGCCTGAACCAGCGTATTGTTGAGCTGAGCGATGACTTGCTCGAAGACCCTTCCGTGTGCGAGTCATCCGGTTTATTGGAGCTTATCCGGGTACGCGATTATCTCAGGGAACAGGCCGCCGACCGCAGCCTGTTACGTCTGGCAATCGATGCGACAATCCCGGTTGTCCTGTTCTTTTTACCAACTGTGTTGGACCTGGTTGGTCAATCATTGGGGATTTCCCTTTAAACCAAGGAGCATTTCATGTTCGTCGGCATTGGCAATCCGGTGTACGATTATATCAAAACACCGCAGGTTGATACTGAAACACGTATTTTCTCTGGCTGTTCGACCAATGCCTGTCTTGCAGTCAGCAAGATGGGCAAACCCGCGACGGTGGTAGGGTGTGTCGGGCCGGACTTCAAAGACAGGTTCGAAGCCGATCTCGAACGGTACGGCATCCAGTCTTACGTGTATACCTCGGACGAAACCGGCGGGTTTAGCCTGATTTACGACGCGCGCGGTGATCGCACGCTGGATGTATTGGGCATTGCAAGGCCGATTCCTGATTTTCCGGCGGACGTGGTAGCCGGGGCGCAGTTCGTGCTGGTGGGACCAATCCTGGCTGAAACGCCGGTCGCGCTGGTCGAACGGCTGCGCGCGGCCACCGAAGCGCCGATTCTGCTCGATCCGCAGGGGGTCCTGCGCCGGATGCTGCCGGATAAGCGCATTGATCGCTATCGCAACCCGGACATTGACAAGATCATCCCGCTGTGTGACATCGTGAAGGCCAACGAACACGAAGCGCATATCATCACCGGCATTGACCCGACCACCAGCGAAGAAGCCGCGCGCGAAGCGGCCCGCAAGCTGCACGCGCACGGCTGCAAAATTGCGATTGTGACACTGGCGGCGGAAGGCTCGATGATCTTTGACGGCGAGCAGATGATCCGTATCCCAGCCTACCGGACGAACGCTATTGATCCGACGGGGGCGGGCGACACCTACGCCGCCGGATTCATGACGCGCTACTCGGAAGGCGATGCTACCCTGCGCGAAGTGGGATTCTTTGCATCGTGTGTTGCCTCTGTGATGGTGGAAAATGTCGGGCCGGACTTCCCACTGACCCGCACCGAAGCCGACCGCCGCACGCAAGAACTGCTCGAAAAGCACCGCTAAGTCGTGTTGGCATTTCCACCGGGCGCTGATGTGGCACGGCCTGGGAACCAACAAAGCACAACAAGTCAACGACAAACCGGATTTTGAGGATGAATCAAAATGGCACGGCTGCAACAAAACCGCCAGAAATATGAAGCCTGGGGACAGATCATCGCTAAATACGTTTCCAGGATTGGTCTGACCCCCAACCAGCTTACCATCCTGAGCCTGATCGCCGCGATTGGGGCGGCAGTGGCAATTGCGTATCACAACCTGTTCTGGATGCTGGTGGGACTCGCGCTGGTCTGGCTGTTCGATATGTTAGATGGCAACGTCGCCCGTGCAACAGGTAAGGCAACCCAATTTGGCGGTCTGTTCGATCACGTCATTGACCGTTACGCCGAGATGGTGCTGCTCGTCGGCGTGATGCTCTCGGACCTCGTTGCGCCCGTCTGGGTCGTGCTGAGTCTGTTCGGGATGGTGATGGCAAGTTACACGCGGGCGCGTGCTGAATCCAAGCCCGCCATGGAAAACTGTAATGTCGGGTTGGCGGGGCGGTTGGAAAAGCTGATAATCTTGGTGGTAGGGCTGGTGCTGGAGTTGGGCGGCATTGTCGAAGGGACACTGGTATGGGCTGTGATCCTGATCGGCCTGATTTCGCACATCACCGTATGGCAGCGACTGCGTTACTCCTACGAAATTCTTTCCAAACACCCGGAATAGCCCCGGCTGCATGGTCCAACGGAGACATACATCTGCATGGAAATTGATCGCACTGGAATTGAGATCGGCCCTTTCGACCTGTTCGGCCTGACTCTCAACCCGACCTTTCACTGGTACGGCCTGATTATCGTGAGCGGTATTTTTGTCGCCGCGTGGATCACCGGGTGGCTGGCGAGCCGCGACCGCAAAGACGCCGATCACGTCTGGAATGCGCTGGTATGGGTGGTGTTGCTCGGCGTAATTGGCGCGCGGGTGTGGCATATCCTGTTCCCGGCGGAGTCTGCTGTCGAAGCGGGGCGCACGACCGAATGGTACCTGACGCATCCCTTCGATCTCAATGACGGCCCGCTGATCATCTGGAACGGTGGCCTGGGCATCTTTGGGGCGGTGATAGGCGGCGCGCTCGCCATCTGGTTGTATACGCGCAGGCACAAGCTCGACCTCTTCTCCTGGCTGGATATCGCCGCCATCGGTTTACCGGTGGGGCAGGCCATCGGGCGCTGGGGTAATTTCGTGAACCAGGAACTCTACGGCAAACCCACCGATCTGCCCTGGGGTATGACGCTGGACCACCCGCCCGCCGGGTACACTACATCCGACACATTTCACCCGCTGTTTCTGTACGAGTCGCTGTGGAACCTGGTCAATTTTGGCATTCTGCTGGTGGTCTGGATGCGCTACCGCGACCGCCTGAAAAAGGGCGATATACTGCTGCTCTACCTGGTGTTGTATCCCTTCACACGGTTTGTGCTGGAATTCCTGCGCTTCGAACCGACGACCGTTGGTGCTGTCAATGTGTCGCGTGTGTTTGCGCTGGGTGTGGCCTTGCTGGCAACAGCGATACTTATCTACCGCCACCGGGATACGATCCGGGCGCAGCGGGCCGGGCGCGCTGCTGCGCAGGACCCAAAAACCGGCAACCCTTAAACTTCCCCCGCCATCTCATGTGAGCGAAACGGGCATCGTCGCAGGAGCGATGTCCGTTTTTGTGTGTGTGATGGGAATTTCTTCAGGTCATTTTCACGTACAGCATGACAAACGTCTATTGGAGTTACCGCGCCGACTCTTTACAATTGAAGGTGAACGGTGGACAACACATAGAAAGCGAACCGGGCATGATAGAAACTCACGAGTTGACCAAAAACTTTAAAGACTTTCGCGCAGTGGATGACGTGTCGTTTGCCGTCGAACCGGGTACGATCTTTGCGATCCTGGGGCCAAACGGCGCGGGGAAAACGACCACTGTCCGCATGTTGACCTCGATCCTCAAACCGTCGTCGGGGTGGGCGCGCGTGGCGGGCTATGACGTGGTGCAACAGGCCCCGGCGGTACGGCGGTCGGTGGGCGTGCTGACCGAGCAGCACGGGTTGTACGAACGCATGAAGGGTATCGAATATCTCGATTTCTTCGCCCGCATTTATCACCTTTCGCCGGAAGAACGCCAGCGCCGCCCGCTGGCGCTCATGCAGCATTTTGGTCTGGGTGACGCGCTGGATAAGCGCCTGGGCGAGTACTCAAAGGGTATGAAGCAGAAACTCGCACTGGTGCGCGCGATGCTGCACGATCCGCCTGTGCTGCTGCTCGACGAACCTACATCCGCGATGGACCCTCAGAGCGCCAAGCTGGTGCGCGACGCGATCAGCGATCTGCGCCAGGATGCGCGCACGATTGCAATCACCACGCATAACCTGACTGAAGCGCAGAACCTCGCCGACCACATCGCCGTGATCCGCAGGGGGCGCATTATTGCCAATGGCACATTCCGCGACCTTTTGCAGCGTTTTGTCGGCGAGCCGCTGATGGAACTGCACCTCAGGCAGCATCTCAACGGAGCCGCCGAAGAACTGCGCGATATGGTGCGGATCACCGAACAGGGCGAGCACTGGCTGCGCTACCGCACCCCCGATCCGGGGACGACCAATCCGCAGGTGATCCGGCGTTTGACCGGTGCGGGGCTGGATATCGTGACACTCAGCGAAGTATCGCAATCGCTGGAAGATGTCTATCTGCAAATCGTCACCGAAGACGAAGGGCTGGAGAATCAACATGTCGAGCGTAACGAATAGTATCCAGGACCGCGCGCTGCTCGATGCGCAGGAACAGATGATTGACCCGCCGAACAGCGTGCGTCTGACCGTTGAGAACGCGCTGATCGTGGCGCGCCGCGAAGTGCGCGACAGCCTGCGCGACTGGCGCATCATGGTGCCGATTTTTTTGCTGACTCTGGTGTTTCCGCTGTTGGCAAATATCATGACGCGCATCTTCACCAGTTTCTTTGAGAATAACGGCGCTGAAGACCTGCTGCCGGTGCTGCTGCCACTGCTGCCGATGATCGTCGGGTTCTTCCCGGTGTCGATCTCGCTGGTGATCGCGCTGGAAACATTCGTCGGCGAAAAAGAACGCCGCAGCCTGGAACCACTGCTCTCGACTCCGCTGACCAACATTGAACTATACCTGGGCAAATCACTGGCTGCGATGCTACCGCCCTTGCTGGCAAGTTACACAGGCATTGCGATCTACATGGGCAGCCTGATTCTGGGGAAACAACAGTGGCGGCCCGCGCCGGAGCTGGTGATCCAGATCATCGCGCTGACCACCGTGCAGGCGCTCGTGATGGTGACGGGCGCGGTAGTGGTATCCAGCCAGACGACATCCACACGCGCCGCGAATCTGCTGGCGAGCTTCATCATCATCCCGATGTCGATGCTGGTCATTTTAGAAGGCACGATCATGGTCCAGCCGCACAAGCGTTATGTGCTGTGGTATATCGTTTTCGGCGTGCTGGTGATCATTGTGCTGCTGGTGCGTATGGGCGCGCGCATCTTTAACCGCGAGGAACTGCTAGGGCGCGCGCTTGACCAGCTTAATCTCAAATGGGCCTGGAAGGTGTTCTGGGAGCAGGTCCGGGGGGCGGGGCCGGGATTTAACCTGTGGCACTGGTATCGCTTCAGCGTGTTTCCGTCAGTTACGCAGTTACGCGCTGGCATGGTAGTCGTTTTGATTGCCATCACCGCATCGTTCATTGGTGGCTGGATCGCGGCGGACAGCTACCAACTGCCGCTGGAAAACTACGAATCCAATGACGAAGACCTGCTCAATAACCTGAGTTCCTGGTTCGAAATGGGCCGGAACAACCCGCAGTTGATCATCCTGGCGTTCGTGCAGAATACGCGCGTGCTGCTGGCCGCGACGCTCCTGGCGACCTTTACGTTCGGCGTGCTGGCGCTGGTGTTAGTCATGATTCCGTTTGGCCTGTTGGGATTTGTGATGGCTCAGGTAGTCCTGGCGGGGTTGAGTCCACTGCCGTTCATTCTCGCGGTGATTCCGCATGGGCTGGTTGAAGTACCGGCGATCTTGATTGCGACCGCTGCGGCGGTACACCTGGGCAGCGTGGTCACTGGTCCACCGGAGGATATGACCGTTGGAGAGGCCTGGCTGCGCGCGTTAGGGAATACGGTCAAGCTCGGTATTGGGGTAGTCATGCCTTTGCTGATCCTCGCCGCTGTGTTGGAAGTATGGCTGACCCCGCGCGTGGTTGAGTGGGTGCTGAAGCTCTAAAGCTACACCAGACAAATAATTGGATTTGCCTGAACACGCCCGTGTAAAGGTCGTCGGTGTACCGCTTCAGAATGGTCTACATCATGACTACCAGGGGGCCACTTAAGGGGAAAAACCTGGACGGATGACCTAAGTGACCCCCACAGCGCAAAGGCCAACTCATTTGGGTGAGTTATTTCCTGGATCAGCCTGACAACTTTTGCACGCCCCCTCCTCAAATGATATCCGGTTGACAAATGTCATAAACCTGTTATATGATGTGATTGAATTGGAACCGTTTCCAATCACATTTAGAAGCTTTGATATTAATTGGTTTTGGAAGATTGATTATGCGTTCCCCGACAATCAAAGATGTTGCGCGGCTCGCAGGCGTTGGCGTCGGCACGGTGTCGCGCGTGCTCAATGGCAGCGCCCAGGTGCGCGCCGAAACCCGCGACAAAGTCCTGGTGGCAATCCAGGAATTGGGGTTCGAACCTAATCTCGCGGCGCGGCAGCTTTCCGGCGGCAAAACCTTTACGATTGGCGTGGTAACACCCTTTTTCACATTCCCCTCGTTCGTGGAACGGGTGATGGGCATTCAGGATGTGCTGGACGCTTCCCCCTACGATCTCGTACTCTACAGTGTGCGCTCTCCCGAACGCCTTCGCCAGCAAATGCGCATCATCATCAACCAGAATCGTGTCGATGGCCTGATCGTGCTTTCCCTGCGGATTGATGAACGCGAACTCCAGGTAATCAGGGCAGATTTCCCGGTCGTTTTGATCGTGGATGACGTGGGTTTTGATTCCTACCCCTATGCGGTCATTGAGAATTTCAAAGGCGGCTTGCTGGCGACCAATTACCTGCTCCATCGCGGCCACACGGCTATCGGATTCATTGGTGACCCGGTTGATAACGCATTCGGCTTTACCAGCACCCGCGAACGTTTCGAGGGATACAAACACGCACTGGCGGAGGCCGGGCTGCCGCTGCGTGAAGACTGGTGCCGCTTTGCAGAGTATACGCAAGAGTCCGCGCGTGAAAATGCACGCCAGATTTTGAGCCTGCCGGATCGCCCAACCGCGCTGTTTGTCTCGGTGGATACGCTGGCATTGGGGGTATTGGCGGCCAGTCATGACCTGGGGCTGCGCGTCCCGCAGGATATCGCCATCATCGGCTTTGATGATATCGAAGCAGCCAGTTATATCCAACTCACGACCGTCCGGCAGCCCTTGATCGAAAGTGGGCGCTGGGCCGCACGTAAGCTGCTGAACTGGCTGCAATCTGAAGGCAAGACTATTAAACCGGACCGGCATGAGTTTGATTTGAAAATTGTAGAACGCTCGACGGTATAAAATTTTCGGATATTGTGGAACCGCTTCCAGAAAAACCGAAAAATGTAAAGTGCTTACCGAAAAGAGAGTCCACCTGTGTTTTATTCGCCACCGGATCGCGCGTTAGGCTTATGGGATACCTGGTTGTTTCGCCAGGGGCATGACCTGCACCTGTTCCATTTACAGCGCCGGTATACCGAAATCGGTTGTTCGAGCATCGGGCACGCGGTTACGCAGGACTGGGTGCATTGGGAGACGCTGCCGCCTGTCCTGGTGCAGGGTTCCGGCTCCGACTGGGACGCCGGGCCGCTGATGACCGGCATGGCGCTGGCGCACGCAGGCCGCTACTACATGTTCTACGGCGCAATGGCCGACCGCGTGCAGCGCATCGGGGTGGCAGTGTCCGACGACCTGCTGCACTGGGAGAAAGTCGGCGGCGGTCCGGTGCTGGAACCCGGTGGCCCCTGGTACGAAACCGAGCCGACCCAGGCCACGAACTACGAAACCGCGTGGCGCGATCCGTATGTGTATTATCACGCGCCGGAGGAACAGTTCTACGCCTTCATCTGTGCGCGTGTGCCCGGTGGCGCAGATACCGGCGGAGGGTGTATTGCCGTTGCGCGCAGCGCTGACCTACTCGACTGGACGCTGCTGCCACCCGCGTATGTCTCGGACGTACTCACCTGCCTGGAAGTGCCGGAGTACTTCACGCTCAATGGGCGGCACTACCTGAGCTATACCACCAGCTATCACTTTGGGACGCCCTACCCGCTGCGCGATCCATACCAGGCAACCGGCACGTTTTACCTGGTGTCGGACTCCATGCGCAGCGGCTACCGCGAACCTGACCACGATAACGTGTTGAATGCGGGCTTGCCACACGTGATCAGCAATTATGTCGGGCGCAGCATAGCTCATACCAGCGACGATACCCGGCGCACGTTTTACTACCAGCACGTTTATCCCCCGCGCCCGGATGAAAGCCTGTACGGATCGCTGAGCGCGCCCAAACTGCTCGCCGACCGGTCCGGCGGCGGGCTGGTGCTGCGCTACGACCCGGCGCTGGATGCCCATTTCGACCCGCCGGTAACGTGCAACGATCCGCTGAACGCAGAAACACTGCTCGCGGTGCTGTCCGAAGATGCGCCCGATGGCAAATTCGAGGCGGCGGTAACGGTTCCCTATGCTGGGGTGTGTTTCCGGTTTGGGGAAGGGCGCGAAGGCCAGCAAGAAGGACTCGCCGCCTGGATCGCGCCTGTCAGTGCGAAGACTCCAGAACTGCGCGTCCTGCTGGGCACGGTACATTTTTCAGAAGGGCCGCACGGTATGCGCCCCGCGTTTGGCAACCCGATTGCGCTGCGCATCCTGGACCCGCTCAACGGGCACGACCTGGCCGCGAACCTCCGCCTAAGCGTGGTGTGCCGGGGGCCGTTTGTCGATGTATACGTGGATGACGTGTTTTACCTGACGCACACCTACGCGCCGGAAACCATGCCCCGGCATGGTGGCGCAGGCGTGTTCTATGCGGGCGCACCGAAAAACGGCGCAGTCCCGCACGCCCGCATACGTCGTTTCACCGACTCGTTAAAGACATCAACGACCGGCGATTTCCGCTGGCGTTGATATTCCTTGTTAATGTTCAATGTCCTGTCAGGTTGTAAGGAGGTGTGCTCAACAGAGACAGCAGCGATGGATAAACCGGTACTCACTCACTCTAGTACGCGATTTAGTTCGTTTCAGTTTAATTCAATCTACATCAGGAGGAAGAAAGTGAAAACTTTACGTGCGTTTATTCTGGTTGCGATGGTGCTCGCGTTGGCGGTACCGGTCGCGGTTTCGGCACAGGATGGCAAGCAAGAAGTGACCCTGTGGTTCCACTCCGGTCAGGGCGGCGAGCGTGACGCGCTGGATGCCCAGATCACCGCGTTCAACGAAATGTCCGAAGAGTATATGATCGTTCCTGTCGAAGTTCCCGAAGGGAACTATAACGACCAGGTGAAGGCTGCCGCGCTGGCGGGCGAACTGCCGTGCGTGCTGGACTTCGACGGCCCGTTCATCTACAACTACGTGTTCTCCGGCGACCTGATCCCGCTGGATGCCTACGCCGGTGAAGAACTGCTGGCGGACGTGCTGCCCTCGATCATCGAACAAGGGACGGTTGAGGGGCAACTCTGGAGCCTCGGCCAGTTCGACAGCGGCCTGGCGATCTGGGGCAACCGCGCCATGCTGGAAGAAGCCGGCGTGCGCATCCCCGCAGGTATCGAAGACCCCTGGACCCTGGAAGAGTTCAACGCGGCGATGGATGCGTTGGCTCCGTTGGTTCCTGAAGGTGGCTACGTGATCGACTTCAAGCTGAACTACCTGCCGGGCGAGTGGGCATCCTACGCCTTTGGTCCCTGGATTCGCAGCTTCGGCGGCGACACCATCGATAGGGAAACGATGGCGACGGCTGAGGGCGTGCTCAATGGTCCGGAAGCCGTTGAATGGGGCGAATGGTTCCAGAGCCTGTTCCAGAAGGGCTACGCGGTAGCCAGCCCGGTTGACCCGGACGCCGACTTCATCGAAGGTCGCGTCCCGCTGAGCTACGTGGGCCACTGGATGTACCCGCCCTACAGCGAAGCCATGGGTGACAATGCCGTGTTGATCCCGCAGCCGGACTTCGGCAACGGCCCGGTGGCCGGTATGGGGTCCTGGAACTGGGGCATCACC
>CAZMNL010000044.1:0-13331 GCA_964567525.1 uncultured Anaerolineaceae bacterium | reverse complement strand
CTTGGCTCAACACGGCGGAACCTGATGGTAGGTCCCCACTATTCCGCGTTGAGCCTTTTAATCTTGCACTAAAGCACCTTTCAACCTATGATGATAATGTCCTGTACGCGTGACCAACTAAACAAGAGAGGTGCATCCATTCTCAGGTAAATGTTCCGCACTACACCGGGTTTATACCGCTCCCCCCTCCCGTTTTTTTGGGGCTATCCAACCATGTGCAGACAGCATACAACTCAATAGAGAAATTTGATTCAACCGAACACATGAGCTAAAATCGCACTATCGGCTGGTGGGAACTCGCGTCTTTGCGCTGCGAGTATTGGAGGTCGAACACCATGCACCGAGAACTGTTGATCCTGGTCTGTCACGATACAGACGGACACTTCGCGGATGGCAACCGTCACACCGTCCGTCACCTGCTGGAACACGCCGGGTATATCGCCACATTTCAACCGCGAGATACGCAGCAATATCTTTTAGCCTGTCATGATGGGGGCCAGGTCATCGTGCGCGCGCCGGGTCTGGATGGTACGCGCACGTTTCACCGCATTGAGTTGTATTTGAATGCAGAGAGTTGGACGCCGGACTTATTCGCGTTGGTCTACGACCTGATGCTGCACGGCGGGTTCGGGTTGATGGACGGCATCCAGGTGCAGCAGTTCATCGTGACGCAGCCACAGCAGATCAGCTATTTTCCCTGGCTGCCACAGCCACCGATCCTGGTGCGCAGTGTGCATGACCTGGAACAGGTACTCGTGTAAAACCACCATCACGCCGACCGTCACCAACAGCAACGGCGGACTCGCGGGTCCGCCGTTTGTTTGCAATTGTCATGCGGCTGCCAACTAACGTTACTTGGCGTAATCGACCGCGCGCGTCTCACGAATGATCGTCAC
The DNA here is from genome assembly GCA_964567525.1 of uncultured Anaerolineaceae bacterium. Taxonomy (GTDB): domain Bacteria; phylum Chloroflexota; class Anaerolineae; order Aggregatilineales; family Aggregatilineaceae; genus CAYRNY01. The sequence continues at coordinate 12,435 of CAZMNL010000044.1, read as the reverse complement.
CTTGATCTGGCCGGGATACTGCATGGTGTCCTGAATGCGCTTGGAAATATCGCGCGCCAACCGGGAAGCCGCCAGGTCGTCGATTTCTTCAGGCTTGACCATGATGCGCACTTCACGCCCAGCTTGCAGCGCGTAGCTCTGCTCAACGCCTTTGAACTCTTTAGCAACCTCTTCGAGCGCCTTCACACGGCGGATGTAAGTATCCAGACTCTCGCGCCGCGCGCCGGGACGCGCGCCAGAAATGGCGTCCGCCGCTTCGACGATCATGGCCTCGACGCATTCCTGCTCCACTTCGTGGTGGTGCGCCGCGATACAGTTCACGATGCGGTCCCCGACTCCATAGCGCTTGGCGAACTCCGCGCCAATCTGCGCATGAGTCCCTTCGATTTCATGGTCGATGGATTTGCCGATATCGTGCAGCAAACCGCCCGCCTTCGCAATCGCCACATCTGCGCCCAACTCTGCCGCGATCATCCCGGCAATGTGCGCGGTTTCAATGGCGTGCGCGTGCTGGTTCTGGCCGTAACTGGTACGGAACTTCAGACGCCCCAGCATCTTGATGATTTCCTGGTGCAGCCCCGGCACACCCGCGTCATACGCGGCGCGTTCGCCTTCTTCGCGGATGATGCGCTCAACTTCCTTACGGGCGTCAGCCACCAGTTTTTCGATGCGCGCGGGGTGAATGCGCCCGTCAAGCACCAGCTTGGACATCGAACGCCGCGCAACTTCGCGCCGCACCGGGTCAAAGCTCGAAATCGTGACGGCTTCCGGCGTGTCATCCACAACCACATCAACCCCAGTCGCCTGCTCAAACGAGCGAATGTTGCGGCCATTGCGCCCAATGATGCGACCCTTCATCTCGTCGGAGGGCAGGGGCACCACACTGACGGCAATTTCGTTTACATGGTCGGAGGCGATACGCTGAATTGCCAGCGCGACGATATCACGCGCGCGGCTGTCCGCCTCAAGTTTAGTTTCTTCTTCGATCTCGCGGATGCGGCGGGCCATGTCTTGCCGTGTATCCTGTTCGACCATCTCCAGCAACACGTCACGGGCTTCGTCGCGCGTCATTTCGGCCATGCGCTCAAGCACTTCTTTCTGCTCTTCATACATGGTGTTGATTTCATTCAGACGGCGGTCAACACGTCCCTGGCGCTTGTTCAAGGTTTGTTCGCGCTGCTCCAACCGTTCGTAACGATCGTCAAGGTCTTCGCGGCGTTTGCCAAGCCGGTCCGATTCGCGGTCCAACTCGTCACGCCGCCGCCGGGCCTTTTCTTCGGCATCCTGCTGGATGCGTAATGCTTCATCCTGCGCTTGAACACGGGTCTGCTGGGCCTGGTTTTGGGCATCGGTCACAATACGCGCCGCTTCTTCTTCAGCTTCGCGTTTGCGATTGGTCCCTTGTATATTCTGATAGGCTAACAAGCCACCAGCCCCTAACCCGGCTCCAATCGCTAGACCGATCAGGGCCATCACGATTTCCATGGGGCTTACTCCTCACTGGTAGAATCAGGTGCAAAATATTCCGGTTCTTCGTTTTCCAGTTCGCTGATTAAACGGTCAACCACTTCTCGGACGGTGTCATAATCGAAACCACGCCGCACCAGAAAAGCGGCGACCTTTTCGTGGAATTCGCGTCGCGTGGTGCCTTGATAGCGGCTGATGCGCTTCTGCGCGGCACGATAGGCTGAATCATCCGTATCGACATCCTGTATAACCGCGTCAATGATGCGGTCCGGTAGCCCTTTTTGGCGCAGTTCGTAACGTAAAGCACGGGGACCACGAGGACGGAACTGTTCGCGGTTCTCGACCCAGTACTGCGCAAAAGCCAGGTCATCCACATAGCCGAGGCGCTCCAAACGGGCCAGAACTTCGTCGATCACAGGCGGGGCGATTTGCTTCGATGTGAGATTGCGGCGGATTTCTGCGGTGCTGTAGGGGCGACGTGCGAGCAGGCGCACGGCACGATCCAACGCGCGCGAGACGGCGTCAATCTCGCGCAAGGCGGTAATTTCGTCTTCTGAAAGGACCTGCCCGGTTCGCAGTTTGGCCGCCTCGATTGCGGGCAGCCCAAAGGCGAACTCGCCATCAAGAAAGACGCTGACGCGCTCGTTGGTGTTCTTCTGAACTTCCAGTGCCGTTATTGTGCGACTCACGAGTCGAGATTCCCAAAATAAAAACAGCCGTAGGCAAACCCGCACACGGCTGTTTGAAAACCTTTGTTGGAACTCACAGACTCGATCCCCGCGTACAGCTACGGGGCATCGTGCCAGGCAAACTAGCTGGTAGATAGCTTATATGGTTGGGGAATCATGCCTGGGTGCGATGTGCCCATTCCAACACCCGCACAGGCAGCTTTTGATTGGCGTATTCCCGCTTATCCTACGACCGTCGAAACGCATTCCCGCTTCATATGGCGGGGATTTTTCGGTATCGATTCGGTGTCTTGCTGCGATATCCGGCGATCTCGCCTTGATCAACGTCCAAACAACCCGCAGCGCGAACACTCACATGAGCTATCACACTCGCGCCAGAACGCGAGACAATTCGTTTGCAGCACAAACTCATCAAGCGGATGAGCATAAAAGTCCTAGTCGAGTTCCATCATCAACCGTGACGGGTACATCTCGCCGCATTGTACTTTCTATTATGCACGGGTCTGTGTAATTTCACAAGCTAAAATTCGGTTTTGATCATGATCAAGGGACAAACCCAACCGGGCCTGTCCCCTGAATTGTGTAATCTCTGGCGGCGATCCGAACACGGTTATTCGAGCCGGACACCCCGCAGGCGCAAACTGTTACCAATGACAAACACATCGCTGAGCGCCATCGCCAGTGCCGCCAAAATCGGGTGCAGATGGCGCAGGATTTCCGGTGCCCAGTCAAACGGCGCGAGGACGCCCGCCGCCACCGGAATCAACATCACGTTGTAGGCAAACGCCCAGAACAGGTTCTGCTTGATGGCGCGTACCGTCTTGTGGCTGAGCCGGATGGACCGCGCCGCGCCGCGCAAATCACCGCTGATCAGCGTCACATCGGCGGTTTCCATCGCCACATCGGTCCCTGTACCGATGGCGATCCCCACATCGGCCTGGGCCAATGCCGGGGCGTCGTTGATACCATCGCCGACCATCGCCACGACGTGACCTTCATCCTGCAACTGCTTGACATAGCTAGCTTTCTCAGCGGGGTTGACCTCGGCGAATACGCGGGTAATCCCGGCTGCGCGCGCAATGGATTCGGCGGTCGTCCGGTTGTCCCCGGTCATCATGACCACTTGCAATCCCTGCGCGCGGAACTTCCGCACCGCTTCGACCGACCCCTCTTTGATCGTGTCGGCTACGGCGATCACGCCGCTGGCCTGCCCATCGACAGCCACCCACATCGCGGTTTTAGATTCGCGCTGTAAGCGTTCGGAGACGGCCTGCAAGCCGTTCAGATGGACATTTTGCGCGGCCATCAGCGCCAGGTTGCCCAGCAGCACCCGCTGTCCCTGAATCTCCGCACGGACGCCCTGCCCGGTGATCGCTTCGAAGTTTTGCGCGTCGTGCAGCGGCAGCGCGCGATCCGCCGCCGCCTGCACAATCGCGGCCCCTAGCGGGTGTTCGCTGCCGCGCTCCACGCTGGCAGCCAGCGCCAGCAGCGCGGACTCATCCAACCCGCCCGCACCATTCGTGATGATATCGGTCACCACTGGCTCGCCGCGCGTGAGCGTGCCGGTTTTGTCCAGCACAATCGCGGTCAGCTTGTGCGCACGCTCCAACGACTCGCTGCTCTTGAACAGGATGCCGTTTTCCGCGCCCTTACCCATGCCCACCATGATCGCGGTCGGCGTCGCCAGGCCCATCGCGCAGGGACACGCGATCACGAGAACCGCGATCATGCGCACCAGCGAGGGCGTAAACTCGCCCGTCCCGATGACCCAGATCGCAAACGTGATCAGCGCGATCACCACCACAACCGGCACGAACACCGCCGAAACGCGGTCCGCGAGGCGCTGAATTGGGGCTTTACTGCCCTGCGCCTGCTCCACCAACCGGATGATCTGCGCCAGCGCAGTTTCGCGCCCGACTTTCGTCGCTTCAAACTTGAGCATACCCTGCTTGTTAATCGTCGCGCCGATGACCTCATCACCGGGCACTTTATCAACCGGCAGACTTTCGCCCGTGATCATGCTTTCGTCAACCGCGCTGCGCCCATCCAGCACCACGCCATCCACCGGGATTTTTTCGCCAGGGCGCACGATGACGGCATCCCCCGCGCGCACCTGCTCGACCGGGATATCCTGCTCGACACCGTCACGCACGATGCGCGCGGTCTTCGCACGCAGCCCCATCAGCGCTTTGATCGCGGCGCTGGTACGGCCTTTGGCGATGGTTTCCAGCAGCCCGCCCGTGCTGATCAATGTAATGATCATCGCGGAGGTTTCAAAATACACATGCCCACCAAGCAGCCCCAGCGTGACCGGTACGCTGTAGAAATACGCGGCGCTGGACCCCATCGCGATCAGCACGTCCATGTTTGCCGAACCGCCGCGAATCGACTTGTACCCGCTGGTGTAGAAGTCGCGCCCGACCCAGAACTGCACCGGGGTCGCCAGCGCCCAGAACAGGACGTTGACCCAGGCATCATGCGCCCACATCCCCAGCAGGCCAAAGTCGCGCGACATGCTCAGCACGAACAGCGGCAGCGTGAAAGCCGCCCCAACGATGACCCGGTTCAGATTATGCCGAAACTCCGCTTCGCGGGCGGCCTGCTCCGCATCTTCGAGTTCGGCGCCGTCCGCCGCCTGGACCACATCGTATCCGGCTTTTTGCACCGCGCCGACCAGCGTTTCGCGCGGGATGCCGGGCGCGACGGTCAGCAGCGCATGTTCGCTGGCAAAGTTGACATTGACGTTCAACACGCCGTCAACCTTCTTCAGCGCCCGCTCGACATTCGCGGCGCAGTTCACGCAGTCCATGCCCGTGATCGCCAGATCAACGCGCTGTTCGGGCACGTCATAGCCCGCCTTGCGCACGCGTGCGATCACGTCCGCCGGCTGGACCAGCGCATCATCGTACACGAAGCTGAGCTTCTCACTAGCAAAGTTAACATTCGCTTCCTGAATCCCGTCGAGCTTGCGCACATTGCGTTCGACATTGGCAACGCAGTTCGCGCACGTCATGCCGGTAACCGGCAGCGTGAGGGTTTTCTCACCCATAGTGGCTGTGTCCCTGCTCTACACTTCCTCGGCGGGCGGGTAATTGATCTCCGCCAGCAGCGCCTTGATCTGATCCCAGGTCGCCGGAGTATCCCACTGCACCGTGACCATACGCGTATCTTTATCGGCCTGCACCGTCGCCACGCCGTCGAGTTCGCTAACTTCGTTCTGAATCGCCGCCACGCAGTGGCCGCACGAGATATTCGGGACTTCAAATGTCTTGGTCTGCATCGTGATCTCCTCTACTTGGTATGGCGAAACACTTCAATCACTTCGTTCAACACGCGCTCGCGCTCGACCGGATCATCATCCTGGATCGCGGTCGTTACACAGGTACGCAGGTGCGCATCCAGAATGCCCTCGCTCACCCGCGAGAGCGCGATCTGGATCGCCTGAATCTGCTTGATTACGTCTATGCAATACCGGTCGTCTTCCAGCATTCGGACGATACCGTTGACATGCCCGGCAACACTGCGCAGCCGGTGAATGGCATCCGCGCGCGTCTTCTCATCCATCGGTTACATTCTTTCGCTATACCTGCCTATACCCCCCCCTGCGGGGGGTGGGGTTACAAACATTATAATCCATCAATCAAATTTGATCAACTGCATTTGGGTACATTTTTACGTTCACTCATGGGGCGGTACAATAAAGGTCTATGCCGTTGCACAAGTCATGCTTATAGTCACGCACAGCGTCTAGTATTTGTCACTGAATTGCCCGGCGTGATCTACGGTATAGTTACATCGTATAAGACACAAGAATTGCTTGAGGAGCTACCATGGCTGATCTGTCAACAACTTATATGGGTGTTGCCCTGAAAAATCCGTTGATCGTAGCGGCAAGCTCGATCTCCAACTATGTAGACAAAGTCAAGAAGGCTGAAGAAGTCGGCGCGGGCGGTCTGGTGATCCGTTCGCTGTTCGAAGAACAAATCCAGTATGACGAAATGACCATGCAGGATTTCATCGAACGCGCCGCCTACGTGTCCCCCGAAATCCAGTCTCCCTTCTATCCGCCGGTCGAGTCGGGCGGCCCGCGTGAACACCTGATGTGGGTGGAGAAGACACGCCGCGCAGTTGAAATGCCGATCTTCGCCAGCCTGAACGCGGTGAACCCCGGCACCTGGGTTGAATACGCCAAACAGCTTGAAGAAACCGGCGTCGCGGGCCTGGAAATCAACTACTACGCCGTCGCCACCGATCCGGACGTGCCCGGCACTGACCTCGAAAAGAACCTGTTTGATATCGTCGCCAGTGTCACCGATGCCGTGTCGATCCCGGTAGCCGTCAAGCTTAGCCCGTATTACAGCTCCGTGCCCTATGTAGTCAAGCAGCTTGCCGAGCGCGGCGCAAAAGCCGTTGTGATGTTTAACCGCTTCTTGCAGCCGGACATTGATGTACAGAATGAGGAACTTGTCAACAGCATGCAGTGGTCAAACCCGGCGGAGATGAAAGTTCCGCTGCGCTGGACCGCGCTGCTGTACGGGCGCGTTGACCTGGACATCGCGCTGAATACCGGCGTCCACAGCGGCGAAGCCATCGCCAGAGCGGTCCTGGCAGGGGCCACCGCAGTTCAGTGTGCCTCGGCAGTGCTGGATAACGGTCTGCCCTACATTTCAACAATGCTGATGGACCTGACAAGCTGGATGGAAGAAAAGGGTTATGACAACCTCGAAGACTTCCGGGGCAAGGTCAGCCAGCAGAATGTGCCGGATGCCTTCGGCTTCGAGCGCGCGCAGTACATGCAACTGCTGATGTCGCAGCAGTAAACGGCGCACCACGTCTCATAACGATCACTAACAAGCAGGGGCGGCCTACGCCCCTGCTTGCTTTCCCAGGCCGCTACGAATCCGAAAACAGGCTGCGAATCACGTCAGGGCTGATCGGCGGTATCGACACCACTGCAAGATTTTCATTGACGTGGGCCAAGGTGCTCATGCCGACCAGTGTACTTGTCACGCCGGGCGTGGAACGGGCGAACTGGATCGCGCGCTGTGCGTCGGTATCCAGGCCGGGGAAATACGGCGACAGGTCCGCCATGAAAGGACTCGCCAGCGCGCCCTGTTTGAGCGCCGCGCTGGTCGTGACCGTGAGTCCGAACTCCGCCGCCGCCGCTATCGCGCTCAAGAACCGCTCACTGACCTGCTGGTTAGTCAAGGCAAATGCCTCAGTCATCACCAGATTGTAGGGAAGCTGCATATATCCCAGGTGATTGTCATCCCCCGCCACCTCAAACGCCAACCCGACCAGTTCCGTCAGCGAGAGATAGTCCGGCGCAGTCGGCGGGCTGCGGAACGCGGTCCAGGTTGCCAACCCATACGCGGCAATATCACCGCGCTCGGCGGCGGCCTCCAACGTCTCGAACGCATCCAACATACGCCGCCGGAATGTTTCATGCGTGTTGCTGATATGCTGCGTTTCCGGGTTGTGCAGGTAGTAGACATCAATCGTTTCAACGCCCAGGTTGCGGCGGCTCGTCGATATCATCATATCGAGAAATTCCGGCGCGAGACAGTGTTGGTAGTTGGCGACAAACTCGTTCGGATGCACCGTACCGGGTTCGATATACGTCTCGTAAACCCAGCGTTTCGGATCAGCGGGGCGCACACCGTCATACGGTACAAAACCGCCCTTCGTGGCGATCACGATCTCGTCACGCTGCACCTCCCCACGCTCTACCGCTTCCGCCAGCGCCCGCCCCACCGCGCGCTCGCTGCGCTGAAAACGGTAATTAACCGCCGTGTCGATATGGTTGCAGCCCAGCGCAAACGCGCGCTCCACGGCGACCTGATACGCGGTATCGGTGGCATCATTCGGCGCGCCGAGATAGGTCCCCAGCCCGACTGAGGAAACCTGCAAACCGCGCGTATCAGCGCGAAAATGCCCTGGTGCGGCCCGCTCATCCAATCGAGAAACGTAACGGGTTGTGCCCTCACCTGTCGCTCGCCCTTGTAAGGTCACGCTGCCATCCTTAAATCACTCATATGCCAGCTTTTCCGCGTGGGGAGAAGCGAGCCATTCGGTCAATAACTGCGCGTGAGCGTCTTTCTCGGAAAGCTCAGGATCACCCACCGGCCACACAATGCCAATATCAGGATCGTTCCAGCGGATGCCGCTTTCGCCGCCGGGGTTGTAGATCGCGGTACATTTGTATTGCAGTTCCGCCACGTCCGAGAGTACGCAGAACCCCCGCGCGAATCCCGGCGGCGCGAAGACCTGCCGCTTGTTCTCCGCCGAGACTTCCACCCCGAACCACTGCCCGACCGTCGGCGAGCCTTTGCGGATATCGACCGCCACCAGGAACACGGCCCCCAACGTCACACGCATGAGTTTCGCCATCGCCGGTTCGTACTGGAAGTGCAGCCCGCGCACCACACCGCGCGTCGAACGCGAGTGGTTATCCTGTACAAAGTTGTAGGGAATGCCCAGTTCGGCGAATAAATCCTGGCGATAGGACTCCATGAAGTAGCCCCGGTGATCGTCAAATACGCGCGGCACGATCACTTTGATCGCGCTGAGATGTTCGCTTTCGAGTGTGAATGGCACGTCCGCACCCTTTCCGCACGGTTATCAACGCACAATGATTACGGGGCCGATCATACCGCAAAATGCGCGATCTGCCCCGTAAAAATGGCGCGTGAAGTCCAGAAACAGGTTAACGCCGGAAGAAATTACTCAGGATAAACCACAGGTTCGCCGGGCGCTCGGCCAACCGCCGCATGAAGAACGGATACCATTCCGTGCCGTAGCCGACGTAAATACGCACCTTGTACCCGTCATCCCGCAACTGCTCCTGCAAGCGTGAACGAATACCGTACAACATCTGAAACTCGAACGTATCCAGCGGGACGTTATGCGCCTTGATGTAGGCAATTGCCGCGTTGATCATCGCTTCGTCATGCGTGGCGATGCCCAGATAGGCCCCGGCTGCGCGTGCGTCCTCGCTCAAAAACAGTTGGGTCAGGCGCACAAAATTAGCATCCACGTCGGATTTATCGGGAAACGCACGGTCGGCGGGTTCCTTGTACGCCCCTTTGCACAGCCGCACGAACGCGCCTTCCTGCGCCAGCGTATACATATCGTCCTCACTGCGATACAGATACGACTGAATCACCGTACCGACGTTGTCAAATTCCTGCCGCAGTTCGCGGAAAATGCGCAGCGTCGCGTCGGTATAGTCGCTGCTCTCCATGTCGATGGTCACGTGGTTGCCGGTGTCGCGCGCCAGCGTCAGGATGCGGCGCATGTTGTCCATGCACAGTTCTTCGCGGATATCCAAACCCAACTGGGTCAGTTTGAGCGATGCTGTCGCGCTGACCTGGCTTTCGGCAATGGCGTTCAACATATCAATGTAGGCTTCGGTGGCTTGCAGCGCGCCCGCCTCATCCGTCACACTCTCGCCCAGATGATCGAGCGTGACATCCAGGCTGCGATCATTGAGCCGCCGCGCAGTGTTGATGCCATCTTGCAGCGTGTTTCCGGCAACAAAACGTTCCGCACTGCGGCGCGCCGGGCCAATATTCATCACGAAGTTCTTGGCCCATTGCGCCTCAGAAAGGTATAACAGAACAGTCCGCAACATACTAAAATCCTTTTAGTCTCCACAAAGAAACAATATCGTCTTACAACGCCCTCATTGTACGTCCGCGCGGAAGCGCAATCAATGCACATTTGGCAGCGGCTCAGGCGCATGAAAGCACAATCGGGCGGCTGGATTCGGATCAGATGTCCCAGCCGCCCGTGTCTAAAAGCCCGAATTCGTGATGGCGATCCCCGGCTTATTCCGGCATGACCTGATATGCTGTGCCATCCCAGACGAACAGCACCGCATCGCCCAGCGCCAGGAACTCACCCACCACCGGATCGAGATCGAGCAGGTCGAAGTACGCGTCGCTCAGGAACTCCACCTCAACCGGCGTCATCTCGTCGGCGTTGTACAACGTATCGATCCACCCGCCATCACGCCAGACAAAGGTACGGTCCCTGACATACTTCACCGCCGGATCGCCGTCATAGCGCCCGGACTCCTCTTTTTCGAAATAGCTATCTTCGCTGTCATCAACGCCCTCTTCGTCCTGGTCGCGCATGGCGTTACTACCGCTCATTGTTGGCGCAGCAGCAGGCGCTTCTGCCGCCGACAACCCGGCAGCCGCTTCAGCCGCGTCGACAGCAGCCGAACCAGAAACGCTATCAAACGCCATGTTCGCCTCGGACTCAAACATGATCTGCGCCTCTTCCACACCGGTCTGCGTGAAGATGTCATCTTCCGTGATCAGGAACGAGGTATACGGCGTGATGATGCCGTAACGGATGCTCAACCGCACGATACTGTCAACCAGTTCCTCGTCCTCACCATACAGGCGGATCGCGTTGAGCAGCGCGCCGATCTTGCGCGTGGCCCACAAACGCGGGATGAAGACCTCGCCGCCTGCATTCGCACGGAAATTAGCCTCATAGACAAACTCTTTTTCGTCGCCCTCAAGCTCGCCGGTCAACCGGATGGTTGCCCAGCCGTCGTCACGATAACGCCCGACGATGATCAACTGCGTGCCGACAAACAGATCGGGCAGCGGCGCGGCAGGGTACGTATCCTCGATCCGCACACCATCCACATCCAGCCTGATGTTGGTCAGGACCGTCGCGCTGATCTTGTTGTACAGGCTGCTCACTTCCTCATCGATGCGTTGATCGGGCCGGACATACGTCCCCGCGCCGCGAAACGCCTGGTACAACTGGTCCAGCAGCAAGGTATCGACATCATCCCCCACCCCAAAGGTGAAAATTCGCGTGTTGGCTGGGGCCGCGTCCTTCACGTGGTCGAGAATCTTACGGGCATCGGTTTCGCCCTCGGTCGGCAGCCCGTCGGTCAGGAACAGTACGACCGTCGAACGCTTGCTATCTGCCATGCGCATCGCTTCCTTGAGCGCACCGTCAATGTCCGTGCCGCCCAGGGCTTCCAGGCCCTCGATCCAGACCTTGGCTTCTCTCGCTTCGCGCACGGGTTGCAGATCGTTGGCGAAAATGCGGTAACCGGTGCTGAAGGCAATCACATTGAAGCGGTCTTCGCGGTTCAGATTATCCAGCACAAACGCCACCGCTTCGCGTGCCTGGTCCCACTTGTCGCCGTACATCGAGCCGGACTGATCCAGCACGATGATCACGTCTTTGGGGATCACGCGGTCCTCGTCTACCGTGATCGGGGGCGTGATCATCAGCGTGAAGAAGCCGTCTTCGCGGGCACTTTCGCGGTACGACAGCAGATTGACGTTGATCTCGTCACTTGCCAGCCCGTAGTACAGGCTGAAGTCGCTCTCCGGGCGGACATAGTTTGCTTCGTACCCGGCACGGAATCTAAAGTCACCGTCGCGTACAATCGCAACCCGGTGTGTAGGCGAATACACGGTGCTGATCGCATCATTCGACTCGGCGACTACACGGATGCTGAGCTGCTCCACCGGGCGGCGGGTCAGGTGATCAGTGCGCAGCGGATATTCGTAGTGTACCAGCCCGTTTTCGACGGGCAGCAGTTGGCCGTATTCGATCTCGATCTTGACCTCGGACCTCGGCTGAATGGGAAATACGCTGGCCTGGATCGCGCCCGCGCCCACATATTCGAGCAGCGCGGGATCGCGCATCTGGCGCACGATCTCGTCGTAGATGTCGCGCGCTTCGTCCGCATCGAGTATCTTAGCTTCAATCGGCTTGCCGTCCACCCACATAATCAGGTCCGACACCGCCGCGCCCACCGGCAACGGGAACAGGTAGGTTCCCTCAGCCATGCGTTCGCTGTGGTTAGCAAATACCTGTTCAATGCGTGTGGTCGCTACCTGGTTATCGATCTGGACCTCTACATGATGCGCTTCGATGACCACGCCGCGATCTTCCAGAATCAGCGAGAGCGCGGCATCCTGTACAACATCATGTGCCAGCGCAGGCGCTGCGCTCATAAGGATTAATGAGAGTAAAATGGTAAACGTGAATAGCGTTTTCATGGTTTTCTCCTGGCACAAACTAACATAGCAAGGCGAGTTTCAGGACATCATTTCACGGTTAAGACGCGCACCCCGCATAAAAAGTTCCACGCTGCGATAAAATACGCTGGGGTGTGTTTCAAATTCGGGGCAAAAAGATGCACCACAGAGAACAAGAGATTTCAGCAGAAAAGAGAGAAAGCCGGAGGGTATCTGTTCCGTGAACTGAGCCAGAAACATACGCGTTTTTTCTCAAG
>CAZMNL010000043.1:0-13435 GCA_964567525.1 uncultured Anaerolineaceae bacterium | reverse complement strand
GCCACGACACCCGGCAGCAGCGGCAGCGCAGGCGGATCGGGCAGCGTTTCGCCGGTCAGTTCGCGGTAGCGCGCGGCATATTTTACGTTGGGGGTGCGGCTGAACAGCGCGCGGTACCGTTCGGCGGCCTGCGCGCGCGCGTTATCCCGTGCGGGATCGATCTGCCACGCGGTATAGTGCAGATCGGCCTGCTGTTCGTCGTCGGGCCAGTCCTCAAACCACGATTCCAGTTCTGCAACGGCGGCGGCGAGCGCGAGGCTCCCGCTGGCGTACTGGATACGCAGCGCCAGCAGCAGCGCGTCAAACGCGGTATCCTGCCGCCCGGTATCGTCGGCGACGGCGCGCGCTTCCTCGGCCAATGGCAGCGCCGCATTGTAGCGTTCCTGCAACGCCAGCAGGTCGGCCATGCGGTACAGGGTGCGCGGCAGGTCCAACCGCATATTGAGCGTGCGCGCCAGCCGCACTGTGTCGCGGCACAAGACGGCGGCGGCTTCATAGCGCCCCTGCTGTTTGTAGACCTCGGCCATGTCCGACAGCGCAAAACCGGTCACGCGCCAGTCGCCCACCTCCAACCCGATCTCTAGCTGGCAGGTGAAGCATTGCAGCGCATGATCGTACTCGCCCTGCGCATGGTACAGAATGCCGATATTGCCAACAGCTAACCCTACCGCCGGGCGGTCGCCGATCTCTGCTGTGACGGTCAGAAAATGGCGGTAGTTTTCCATCGCGCGGACGTAATCGCCCCGGTTTTCGTGGATTACGCCGATGTTGTTACGGCTGGTCGCGGCCCCGTGCCGGTCGCCCGACTCGGTACACAGCGCGACCTGTCGCTCCAGGTAAGCGAGCGCGCGATCCACGTCCCCCAGAAAATACTGCACCAGCCCGGAACTGCCCCACAGCGCCGCCGCCAGCGCCCGATCCCCGGCGGCTACGGCGCTCTGTAAGGCGCGGTCGTAATGCGCCCCGGCCTGCGCCGGATCGCCCTGGTGCAGATAGACGTTGCCGGTATTGTGCAGCGCGCGGCTGATACCCTGCTGATCTGCCAGCGTCATGAATTGGGCGTGTGCCTGTTCCAGCAGAGTCAGCGCCTCGTCAAAGGCCCCCCGCGACGTGAGCAGCCGCCCTAACTCGTTACACGCCCGCGCCTGTCCGGGAACGTCGTCATACTGCGTGCTGAGTTCGAGCGCGCGGCGATAGGTCGCGTCCGCTTCATCCCACTTGCCGGTGAGTTCCCACACCTTGCCCAGCTTGCATAAGCACTCCGGTTGTTCGTGCGCATCCAGCAGCGGGGATAGGCGCTGATAATAATTCAGCGCGGCGTTATTGGCGTATGCCGCCGCTGCCGCATCACCCGCGCGACGGAAATACACGCGCTGCCTGGCGGTGTTGGCGCTGTGCGCGTAGTGAAAGGCCAGCAGATCAAGATACTGGTCGATCTCATCGGGATAGTGCGTTTCGATAAACGCGGCGACTCGTTCATGCAGCCGCGCGCGCGTGGCAACCGCCAGCGATTCGTAGGCGACTTCCTGCGTCACGATATGCTTGAACAGGTATTCCATTTCCCGCCCGGTGGAGACAGCAGCGACGGCGGGAGCCGTCCCGGACGGGGTGAGAAAATCCCCCGTATTCAGAGCGTCAAGCTGCTGTTTCACGCGCAGCGGATCGCCGATATCCGGGTAAACCTGCCACAACCAGTCTGCGCGGAAGATACGCCCAATGACGCTGGCAACCTTGAGCGTGATCTGGTGATCTTCAACCAGCCGGTCAATGCGGCTGATGATCAGGCTGTGCAGGCTGTCCGGCAGTTCGACGGTTTTCAACGCGGCGGCGTCGTGCGGATCGATGCCCTGGTCTTGCAGCAGGTTGATCATTTCGTCGATGTAGAACGGGTTGCCCTGCGCGCGCGCTGTGACCAACCGCACAAGCTGCGGTGGGACCGCGCCGCTGTCGGCGAACAGGTGTTGCAGCTTCAGCCGAATCAGGGTTTCCGCTTCGCCCGGCGTGAATTCGTTCAGGGCCAGTTCGGTGAAGTATGGCGCGCGGCGAATGTCGGAGAGATCAATGTGCGCCTGTTCGGGCGGGCGATAAACCAGCAGCAGCGCCACCGGCACATCAACGATATTACGCGCGATGGCGATCAGCAGTTCGAACGACAGCGGATCGATCCAATGCACGTCTTCCAGCAGGATCAACAAGCGCTGCCGGGCAGCCCGCGCGCGAACGCAGGCGACCAGCAGCGCTTCCAGCGACGACTTGCGCAGCTTGGCATCCAGTCCGGCGGTCAGGTCATTGTCCGGCAGGGGCAGGTTGAGCGCGGGCGCTAACAGGGGCGCACGCCGGGCCAGCGCCGGGTCCAGCGCGGCAAGCTGCGCTTCCAGCGTGGACAGCAGGCTGTTGGGTGGCAGGGTGGTATCGACATCAAAAAAGGTGCGCCAGATGTTATGCCAGACCATGTAACTGGTTGTCGTGCCAAACGATTCGCACTCACCGCCGTATCCGGTAAAGTCCGCCGCGTGCGCCAGCCGGATGACTTCGGCACTGAGGCGCGTTTTGCCCATACCAGCCTCGGCGGTGATGCCGATGATCTGCCCTTGCCCCGTCCGCGCGCGGGCGATGGCGGCTTCGGCGGCGGCGCGTTCGGTTTCGCGCCCGACCATCGGCAGCGCGTACTGGAATTCCTGCGTTTGCATGATCGAGCGGCCTCGCACGTGATCGAGCGTGTAAACCTCGACCGGTTCCGCTTTGCCCTTGACGCTCAGCGGGTCCAGGCGAGTCCACAGGAATTCGTGCGAAGGACGCCGCCGGGTGTCGCGGCTGACGTAAATCTGACCGGGCGGGGTGGCTTGCATCAGGCGCGCGGAGAGATTGACAGCATCGCCGATCACGGTGTATTCCTGGCGCGATTCCGCCCCGATCAGGCCGCAGAACGCCATCCCGGTGTTGATGCCGATGCGCGTGGTCACGCCGGGCAGGGCGCGCAGTTCCAGCGCACAGCGCAGCGCGCGTTCGTCGTTGTCTTCGTGGGCGACCGGCGCGCCAAACAGGATAATCACCTTGCTGCCCTTATCGCCCATATCGACTTTGTTCAGGTTGCCGTCATACCGCTGCACAATGCGCAGCACCGCGCCCAGATATTCTTGCAATTTTGCGCCCACATCAGGATCGGAGTCGTAATCAAAGCTGCTGAAGTTGACAAACAGGACCGTCACGCTGCGGTGTTCGTTGATAAACCCCCGCTGGTTGCGCGTCAGCCGTTCCGCGATCACCGGGTGCAGATACGCGGCGAAAATGCGCTGTTCCTCGGCGGTCAGATCGCGCGCCAACGACGCCAGCGGCAGCGGTTCAACGTGGGCTGCGAGGCTCAGCACCCGGCTGAATGCTTCTGTTTTACGCTCGGTTTCCACCTGCCCGGCGAATGGCAGCAGGTTGTCGTGAATCACCACTTCGCCGCGCGCGGCGACCTTTTCAGCATCCGCGCACAGGTCCATCGCCGTCCCCGCCACCACCGACTTTAAGCCCACATCCAGATCGCCGACGGTGGTACAGTACAGGCGTCCCGCTGCCAACCCCGCTTTGAATGACAGCTTATAGGTTCCAACCTGTGTCTGGATTGACTCGTAACGATCCATTGCGCTCTGCATCGCTAACGCACAGCGGATCGCGCGCCGGACGGCATCCGGCTGCGTTTCGGGCGTATATGGGAAAAGCACCGTCAGCGCGTCCCCGCCGAACTGCCCGACAATGCCGCCATAATCGCGTACCAGCGCGATCATGGTTTCGAAGTAATTGTTGAGAATGCGGGTGAGTTCTTCGGTCCCGGCGCGCCCGACCTGGGCCAGCGCCTCGCTGATCACGGTAAAACCGGAGACATCCGCAAACATGGCGACCGCATCCGACCGGTTTTCGCGCCCGACCGGGCTGCTCCCTGCGTGCTCCAGGATATCACGGGCAATGGTGTATGGCACGTAAGCCAACCAGGGTAGACTGGTCATCGGGCTGTCCTTTCCCGCAGTACGGATTCCGGTCGGTTGTTTCAGCAGAGAGAGACGGCGGTATAGGTGCTCAAATACGGGCAGCCAACGCACCGGATGCTAACGGCTTGATCGTGCCACAAAAGACCTGAACAAACAACCCGCCTCACAAGTAATGCATCTTTCTTGGATCGGCTTCATGCAGGGTTGTACGCGAGAAGCAGTTTTTCCATAGAAATAGTTCGCCCATTTTATCTTTATCACCACCTGGCATTCAGGTGTCCCCTTCTCTTTTTACCTCGTCCCCCGCGTATGCTCCGCATACACTCGCCACGCGCTGGAGAGGAGTGAGGTTTGCTCGGCGGAAAAGTTTGTCCCCCAACAAATTTTTAGTCGGCGTAACGTCAGGGAGTAATTATTTCTATCGAGCAACTTAAAACAGTTGGGATTACCGGCTATCTTTGGTAGCATCAGAATATCATTGAAGTTTTGCTATCACGAGGTTGCTACGTGGCTGCCCACCGTTTACGCCGGATCGTTCCCTACACTGGAATCACCTTTGTGCTGCTCATAGTGGCGCTGACTTTTGCTACCGGATCGGAAGTGTTTGCACATCCCGCCGATATGTACTATCACACGCACTCCGTCACGCTCACGCCGGATGGCGCTCGCCTCACTTGGGAGATCTCGCCCGGCACGCTGCTAGCGTATGTGACGTGGAATAACGCTGATAGCAACAACGACGGCAAAGTAGATGCTGGCGAGGCACTCGCCTGGGCTGCGCCCATGCCGGATAAATATCTCGTGCTGGTGGACGGCCAGCCGCAAACATGGCAACTGGTGGGCGTGGATTGGCCGGAATCGCTGGTGAACTTCGAGCTTGGCAAAGAAACGATAGCTATTCACCTCACCGTGAGCTGGCCCGCTGCGATGAGCGATACAGTACAGATCGCGCTTTATAACCAGTTTGAGGAATATAACAGTTCCAACTGGTTTATCGTACAGGCCGAAGATACGGCGCAGAACGCAGCGCAGTTCCGCACGCCGTTGCAAAAGAACGGTGCGCTGACCTTCCAACTTGTGCGCGGGACTGCTCTCGAAGCTGAGGCCGGTGCCGACCCGCTGCGCACCTATTGGGACAGCGGCACGCCTGCGATTGGGGCTAGCGGTGCGCAGGTCAACACGCCGCCGCGCCGCCAGGAAGATACCTCTGCCTCGTCGCAGCTTGCCGAACTGGTGCGCGAAGATAGTCTGACGCTGCCGTTTTACCTGATGGCGTTCGGTATTGCGATTGGGCTAGGGGCGCTGCATGCGCTCACGCCCGGCCATGGTAAAGCGTTGGTAGGCGCGTACCTGGTTGGCTCACGCGGGACCATGCAGCACGCGCTGGCACTCGGCGGTATCGTCACCTTGACGCACACCGGCTCGGTGCTGACGCTGGGCCTGATCACGCTGGCGGCCTCGCATATTTTGCTGCCTACGACATTGTTCCCGATTCTGGAGATGGCGTCGGGCCTGCTGGTGGTGGCGATGGGGCTGATGCTGATCTACCGGCGTTATAAAGCGTGGCAGTCCGTCAACAAAGCCCGCGCGCGATCCTCGCTGCGCGCCCAACTGCCGGAGATTCCGACCGAATACGCGCGCGAGCATGGTCCTGCCGCCGCACGTCAAATCACGCCGCAAGCCGCGCCGCAGCCCGCAACGGCTGCCTCGACCACTTCGGTGACAATTCAGATCAACCAGCCGATCAAAGTGAATGTTTACGATGATGTGCTGCCACAGGATAGGGTTTCATTTGGCAGCGTGAACTGGCGTGCGCTGGTCGCGCTGGGCGTCAGCGGTGGGCTGGTCCCCTGTCCGGATGCGATTGCGATCCTGTTGGTGGCGGTGGCGATCAACCGTGTCGTGTTTGGCCTGTCGCTAATCGTGGCATTCAGCCTGGGGTTGGCGTTTATCCTGACCGCGATTGGGATCGCCATGGTGCGCAGCCGCCGCCTGTTCGAAGGTATGAACGCGCTCAATCGCATGATTCCGGCGCTGCCGCTGGTCAGCGCGCTGATCGTGACCGGGCTAGGGTTGGCGCTGACCTACAATGCGGCTACCGGTTCTGGCCTGTTTGCGGCGCAGCAGCCCCGCAGCACTTCGCTCGATTTTACGCTAGGCAGCGGGCAAGACGATAATCCCGGTGACACGGGGTCGCTTACGCTGGCGGAAGCCTTCAATCTCGATACCGCCGAGGTGATCTACCTGGATATTGACGACAACAACCGCTACCAGCTTTACCGCGTTTCGGCAAATGGTGGCAAAACCCGCCGCCTGACGGACTCGGACTTTGGCGTGTGGGACTACCGGCTTGCGCCGGATCGTGCCAGTATTGCTTATGCTACCCCGCGCGAGTTCGGCGGCAGCGATATCTGGCAGATTGATATCGATGGGAGCGATCCGCGCTTACTGCTGACGTGTGAGGAAGCCGCCTGTTCGCGCGTCACATGGTCCCCGGATGGGCAAAAGCTCGTCTATGAAAAGTTGGAGATCGCCTCGCCGCAGTCGCCGTTAGGTGTCACTACGCTGTGGTGGATGGATATTGAGTCGGGTAACACCGGGCCGGTTTTCCGTGACAGCCAGCTACCCAGCTACAGCCCCACGTGGTCCCCGGATGGGCAGTGGTTGAGTTACATCGCGCCGGGCAGTGCCAATATACAGATCTACAACCTGACCAACGGCCAGAGCATCGCCATCCCCAGTCAAACCGGCAACCCGGCAGTGTGGAGTCCGGATGGTGACGCGCTGCTGGTCACTGAAATCTGGGAAGAAGGCAACCAGTTCTTCACGCACGTGATGCGCTATGACATGACGGACGGCACACTGACCGATCTCACCACCACGCCCCAGGCCGGGGATACCTGGGCGACGTGGTCCCCCGATGAACAATGGGTCGCGGTGGTACGCCGCATCTACGGCGGGCCGGGCGCGGCAGTCGGCGACCAGGTATGGTTGATGCGCACGGACGGCAGCGACGCCCGTCCGCTGACTGACGTTTCGCAGGTCATTCACGGTAAGCCGGTCTGGTCGCCAGACAGCCGTTACCTGGTCTTCCAACGTTACCCGCTGGCCGGATCAGACGCCCAGGCAGGCATCTGGATACTCGATACCGCCGACGCAACGCTGGCACAACTTACGCCAACCGGCAGTTGGCCCGTTTGGCTGCCCTGATAGGCAGTTCCACGCGATCCTATTCCTCCTATGACACAACATAACACGTTATGGAAATCGCCAAATTGACCAGTTTTCCGCTGTTTTACGGTCCCACATTCGCTATAATGTGGGATACTGCGCCGATTCTTTGGAAATTGAGGGATATTAACTCCTCCCATGCTACGGCAAGGCTGGCGGTGGATTTGGATTTGGGTAGGGGTTCTCGCTGCGGGATGCGGGCAAGTCTGGTCCCCAGACAGTTCGCCATCTTCGACGCAGGATCCGACGCTGCCCTTACTGGGGTATACACTGATCCCGCCCACGCTGACGCCCGCACGCTGGCCGGTTTATACGGCCACACCGCTGATCACCGCTGACAGCAGCGGGGCCAGCATATCGCCTATTGTGTTACATTTGAGCATGATGGGGGCTGCCTGTTATGAAACGCCGGTCGGCAGCCTGATGTGTTTGGGACAGGTCAAAAACGATTGGGATAAGCCTGTAGAACAGGTTATCGTCGGTATTCAGCTATTGGCACAGGACGGTACGCCCCTGGTCACTCAGGAAACCGTTGTGTCGCGTTGGGTGCTGCCTGTTGGCACTTCGGGGCCGTACCGGGTACTGTTTGAGGCGCTGCCGGATGGGTATGCTGGGGCACGGTCTTATATCAAGTCCGGGCAAGCCGTGGAAGCCAACGACCAGCGCCACGCCCGGCTGACACTGCAACCGGCTTCGGGGGCCTTCGCGCCGGAGCATTACCACATGACCCTGTCTATCATCAATAAAAATCTGCGCACGGTTGACCAGGTGACGATCACCATGACGCTGCTGGATGATAACGGGTTAGTCACGGGTTTCCGGCGTGTGCCGCTGGAAGCCTCACGCCAGCTAGAACCCAACGAAGCACTGGCCCTGACGCTCAAAGTGATTCCGCAGGGGCCAAATACAGTGGCGTTTGAAGCGTTTGCCGAAGGGTATTACACGCAGAATTAAAGAGGTCCGGCTTCAGACACGGCGCGCGTGATCGCTGCCCATTCCGCAAGGTTGAGCGTTTCGGCGCGGCGTTGGGGCGCAACATCTGCGGCCAGCAGCAGGGCATCCGCCTGCACCTTATTGATGTGTAAACCACCGCTGAGCGCATTACGTAACTGCTTGCGTTTCTGGCTGAACCCGGCACGTACCACGCGGAAAAACTGTGCCGTATCCGGCACATCCACCACCGGCTGATCGAATACGTCAATACATACGACCGCCGACTCGACCTCTGGGCGGGGCCAGAACAGCGCGGGGTTGAGGTGCAGGGCGATCTCCGCACGCCCATAGAACTGCACGCTGACCGCCAGAATGCTCATATCACCGGGTTCCGCAACAATGCGCTCGGCGACTTCGCGCTGCACCGTGATCACTATCCGGTCCGGGCGGCGTGGTGTTTCTAGCAAGTGACGCAGAATCGCGCTGGTGATGTAGTAGGGCAGGTTGGCGACAACTTTATAAGGCGCATGATTCATCAGTTCGGCAACGTCCAACGCCAGAATATCACCATGCACGATCTCGACGTGCGATTGGTCGTTGAAGGTTGCGCGCAGCAGCGGCACTAACCGGTCGTCCAGTTCGACCGCGACGAGCCGCGCCGTTTGTCCGGCGAGCAACCGCGTCAGGTTGCCCGTGCCAGGGCCAATTTCCAGCACCACTTCGCCCGGTTGCAACTGCGCCAGTTCGATGATCTTTTCCAGCATATTTGGATCGTGCAGAAAGTTTTGACCCAGGCTCTTTTTAGGGGCTATGCCGAGACGGGCTAAACGTTCGCGGTCATTCACGGTGTTTTCCCCCGTTCACCCAGCGCGATCATGCGCGGTGTGGGCGGCATGGACACCCATTCATCCTGCACCACGCGGCTAACTTCGTCGCCGTTTTCATAGCGTACACGGATTTTGCGCGTGCGGACGCCGTCGCTGCCTTCCTGAATCACGCGCTTTTCATCTCGCGGCAGGTTTGAATCGGCCCGGTAAATGGTCGCATACGGGATCGGTTCCTCTTGCGTAACCACGTCTTCCGTGACCCGCACCAGCAGGATCGTCATGCCCGGTTCGAGCAGGGTGTCCAGCGCCGGAACGGTGTAATCCTGCCCGATAGGGGCCAATCCGACCTTGTTCAGCGCGTCGCCGACTGTTGGGCCTAACGCACGGGTGGTAAGCCGCTGCCCATCGGCCAGGATAGTCAGCGGGACGGACCGTTCGATTTGAATCACGAGTCCATTGTGTATGGGGGTGGACAGGTCCGGCATGATGCGGTCCGCCAAGTAGAGTTTAACATCCACAGCATCCAGGACGCGCCCTATATCTGTCTGGGTAGTGTGAATAGTGTACCGTTGTTCACCGTCTATGATGGTCACCGCCACGCCAGGGATCACGCGCAGGCTATCCGGCGGGGTCTGCCAGGCGTGCCCAGCTAACGCGCCAACCTGTACGTCCCGTCCGTCGATTTGCAGCAGGTCGTGTGTCTCCAGGGTAATTCCTTGCTCGGCGAGGATGTCCAGTGGGTGTGTGGACTGCGTGCGGATGTGGCGCACATCCCCGGTCACTAACAACGCGACGGGATGTGCTTTGCGGATCGTGATCGTCGTTTTTGCATCCAACCGGCCATCTAACGGCGGCGAAACTATGTCTTCGGGGTCTACTACAATCCCCGCATCATCCAATGCCTGTTGGACGGTATTTGCGCGAGTACGAAACGTAACGCTGTCATGCGCTAACCGGATCGTCACCTGTGATTGCAGCATATAATCCGTCAACACAATGGCGGCTGCCAGAATGATCACCCCCAATACGCCGCCCACCAGGCTCGCACGCCAGGGGCGCAGCGGGGGCCGCCGTCGAGGATGGGTAGGCCGGGTTGCTGCCATGGTCTTACGAGGCTCCGGGACACTCACGAACAAAAAACGGCAATTGCTGGCACGTTGCTCAGACCAGGCACCCCTGCGGCACCCAGGGAAAAGCCCTTAGTGCTGCTGCCTTCCGGCCCTGACACGGTTCGGACGCCCTGCCGCGCAGGACCCAGTCCGAGCAACCTACCAGCAATCTACCGTCATTTTACCATCTGACTGCATCTTAGCGAATTCATCGCACCTTGTCAACTCTAAATCAAGGGGAATAAGGGCTGACTCTTTCTAACAAAAAATTTACCGCAGACGCGCTGCAAGCAGCGACGCTGAGCACGCAGAGGGAGAAAATCAAAAAGAGAGTGTTACGTTTTACGCCGGGGATTTTCCCCGGCAACTACAATGTGGTTTTGTAAGTTCATCCAGGGCTACCACCCGACAGTACCCGGTCCGCCTTTGAATGGTCCAACAATCTCGCGCGTGATCCAGCCGCCGTAGAAGTCTCCATCCTGCGCCTGGACTTTTTCACCGTCCACGAAACAGGCATCGACACGGCTCGGATAGAACGCCAGGAAATCCTTGATCGCTTCAAAACCCGGCATCGGATCGGGATAGCTCCAGGCGACATTTTCCGCCGTGCGGTTGTCGGCGGTGAGCGTCCAGTAACGCGCCGCCCCCTTGAACTCGCAGAACGTGCGGTGTGCCGTCTGCGAGAGCCATTCGGCGCGCACATCCTCCGGCGGGATGTAGTACACGGGCGGGTGGCTGGTTTCCAGCACGCGCACGGCGCGGCGCGTTTCCGCGATCACCTCGCCGTTGAATTCCACGCGGACCAGCTTCTCGACCGGCTCCACGCGCGGGGGACGGGGATAGTCCCACACCGATTCCTGCCCTGGTCCTGGTTCGATACGTTTGACCATGTTTCCCTCGCTAGACTCTCTGCACCATGACACCGGGCCGCATCCCGTAGGCGAACGCGATCTTGTCGCGGATATGCTCGTATCCTGGGCGCGGCTGCGTGTACACCCACCCCACCGACTCGATCACACCGCTGCCGGTTTGCAGGTCGATCCAATGACAGAGTCCCTTATAAGGGCAGGTATAGGTGCGCGGGCTGATCACGAGATGCGTCATATCCACCTGGTCGCGATCAAAGTAGTAGCTGCTCTCGTGTTCGATGATGCCGTCTTCAACTGTGCCCTGGGCAACAATAACATTGCGCGTGATGTCCTTTACAAGTATGGTGGGCATCGCCTTTGCTCCTCCGACGCAACCCGTCCCAATGATGTTACGTTCGAGTATCGCAGATTTGACCGCCTGTAGCCGTTAATGTTTGTATAGAAATCACTGAGCGTGATGGCGCTCATTCCAACTGGATGCGCGGATTCAGCACCGCGTAGAGCAAATCCGCGACGAAGTTTGCCACCAGGATCACCGTCACCGTAACCATCACAATCGCCTGGATCAGCATCAGGTCGCGGTTTTTGATCGCGGTGTTGATCAGCAGACTGCCCAGGCCAGGATAACTGAACACCGACTCGATCACGACTAACCCGCTCATCAGCCAGCCGGTGCTGGTGGCGATCACGGTCACAGTGGGAATCAGCGCGTTGCGCAGAACATGCTTGAAGATCACCACGCGATACGGCAGTCCTTTCAGCGCGGCGGTACGCACGTAATCGCGCTTGAGTTCTTCGATCACGCCTGCCCGCACCAATCGCACGACATAAGCCATCAATACCAGCGTCGCCGCGACAGCGGGCAGCCACAGCGCGGGCAGCACCTCGCGGAACGACATCCCCGCGCGGATAAAGGAACTGGCCGGGAACCATCCGAAGCGCTCCGCCAGCGGGTTGTCCCCCCATTTAAGCGCTACCGTGTTGATCAGAAACAGCCCGGTCACGAACTCCGGCAGGCTCACCACCGAGAGCGACAGCACCGAGATGATGTTATCGGGCAGCTTGCCTTCGGTCAGCCCTGCGAGTACGCCGAGCGTGACGGAAATCGGGATCGCCATCAAGAGCGTCAGTCCCGCCAGCCAGCCGGAATGAACTAGCCGCTGCCATACAACCGTGCGGATATCTTCCTGCGAGCCGGAGAACATCGTGCCCCAGTCGCCCTGGAGGAAATTCGCACCCCAGTTGATATACTGTTCCGGCAGCGGTTTGTCCAAACCGAGTTCTTCACGTTTGGCGGCGACGGCTGCTTCGCTGGCCTCGCGCCCCAGGATCACACGCGCCACGTCGCCGGGCAGCACACGCGTGAGCAGAAACACCAGCAGCGACGTCAACAGCAGCGTGAACACAAAAAAGACCAGCCTCCGGGATAAAAAGCGTGCCACGTCAGTCATCCTCTCCGGTTAATACGGTCTGCTGTTCGCGTCGCAGTTCGTCCAGCGGAATGTGGCAGCGGATATGGTGGCCGTTGCCGTCGTCACGCCAGGGCGGGACGGTATCCTCACAGATTGCGCCGATCTTGCGCGGACAGCGCGTGTGAAAGCGGCAGCCGGACGGCATATTGCGCGGGCTGGGGATATCGTCACTCAGCCGGATCACGTCGGTCTCGTGGTGCGGGTCCAGTGCCGGGATCGCGGATACCAGCGCCTCGGTATAGGGATGGAACGGCGGGCGGAACAGGTCGCGCCCGTAGCCGACTTCGAACAACTCGCCCAGGTACATCACCGCGAGATAGTCCGCGAGATAGCCAACGACCGCGAGATCATGCGAGATGAACAGGTAGGCGGTGTCGTGTTCGTCCTGCAACTGCGCCAGCAGATTCAGCACCGCCGACTGCACCGACACATCCAGCGAGGATACCGGCTCATCACAGATAATCAGCGCCGGGTCGGACGCGAACGCGCGCGCAATCGCCACGCGCTGTTTTTCACCCCCGCTGAGTTCGCCGGGGAAGCGCTGCGCGTACTCCGGGCGCAGGTTGACCGCTTGCAGCAGGCGTTGCACCTCGATATCCGCGTCGTTGTGCGACATACCGCGCAGTTTCATCAGCGGGCGGCGAATGGCCTGCCCGATGGTCAGGTACGGATTCAGCGAATCCTGGGGATTCTGGAACACCATCTGAAGCTGCGCGAGCGTGTCTTTACTGCGTTTCTGCACGGTTCCTACAATGTCCATGCCGAGCAGTTCAATCGTGCCCGACGTGCGATCCTCAAGTCCGATCAGCACGCGCGCCAGCGTGGTCTTGCCGCTGCCTGACTCGCCGACCAGTCCCAGCGTGCGCCCCTTCTGGATGCCGAGATTGATATCGTCCATCGCGCGAACCGGGCGCGGCGGGTCACCGCGCAGCACTTCCGGCAGCGTGCGCGGAATCGGAAAATGCTTGGTCAGGTCTTCGGAGACCACGCTGAAGGCCTCGCCGTCGCGCTCGACGCGGC